>NZ_JBDUCX010000046.1:0-33380 GCF_040003245.1 Chthoniobacter sp. | reverse complement strand
CCGAATTCAAGCAGGCGTTGGCATTTGCGCTTAGAGAATTGACGAGTTCCGGCTGGTTAACGGGGGCGGCGGAGATCGAAGCGTTACTCTCACAAACCGAAGCTCGCGCCCATCGCGGTGAGGCCGCAAAGCTTGAGCGGGAAGCTTGCCGCATCGTCGATCTAGCTGAAAGTGCATTGTATGCTTCGGGCCTTGCTCGCGCGTACTGCCTGCTCGGCGATGTACTGCAGGCTAAAGGACGCTTAGGTGAAGCTCTTTCGGCGTTCCAAAGATACCTTGAAATATCTCAGGAGAATGCTCGAGTTGCCCCCTCTGATAGTAGCCGCAAATCAAATCTTGCGATAGCTTATGCTCGTGTGGGCTTCGTTTACGGTATGCAAGGGCAACTTGAAGACGCGCTCACCGCTTACCGGGAAGATCTCGCAATTTGCAGAAGTCTTGTGGCCGTTGCTCCCGAAAACGATGAATGGCAGCGCAATTTTGCTGTCGCAAGCGCTCGGGTCGGGGAAGTTTACCACCTTCGGGGTCGTTTTAGCGAAGCGTTGGTTGCTATGCGCGAGAATCTCTCGATTTTTGAGCATCTCGCCTTGAAAGATCCGGACAACGAAAATGGACAACACGGCCTTGCCATAGCGTATGCCCATTTCGGAAGTGTCTATGAGTCCATGGGAAGCCTTGAAGAGGCTCTAAGCGTTTATTGTAAGGGGCTCGAAATTTTTCGCAAGCTGGCATCGACGGATCAAAACAACTATTCTTGGCAACGTGATCTTGGTGGTGCACACCTTCGCCTCGGCGGAGTTTATCAGAGGCAGGAACGCTTGGAAGAGTCGCTTACCAGCCTAAGCGAGGCCCTCAAGGTGTCGCGGCGATTGGTATCCATTGATGCATCAAATTCCCTTTGGCAGCAGGATCTGGCTACTATTTATTCAAGATTGGGAAACGTATACGAAATGCAAGGGTTGCTGGATGAAGCACTTGTTGCATATAGCGATGACCTAGACATCTTTCGAAAGCTAACATTGATGGATTTCTCCAATGTGGGGTGGAAGCGGAGTTTGGCGATAGCGCAATCAAAGATAGGTGATATCTATGAAATGCAGGGCAAATTTGATGAGGCTCTCGCCGCTTTTAAGGAGCCGCTGGCGATTTTTCAACGCCTTACCGATCAAGATCCTTCTAATGTTCAGTGGCGGCGTGACCTTGCGTTCGCACACTTTCGATTAGGACAAACCTTTGAAAGGATGGGAAGCTGGGGAAAATCGCAATCTAGTATACGGTGGGCCGTTAAAACCATGGAGGTAGCCGTATCTATGTCTCCCGAAAGCAAGGATTGGAAACGGGAGCTCGCGGCTATCAAAAGCCGGCTTGCAAAATAGTCGCTTCCGTATTGTGATCTCACCGCAGTGCGAGATCGAGGGGGAATCCGCTACACTTGCGAAGGCATCGCTCCGGAGGACGATTTGATGTGGCTCCGGTGAGCGACGTTGAAGGCAAACGTCGGGCGATTGCCTACGCCAACGGTAATGTTTTTGCCTTCGAACTGAAGTTTCCCGTCATACCCCGAAGGTAACTCACTCTCTGCCGACACCATTGGGGAATAACTTCGATTACTGGTAACCTTTGGCCGGCTTCTCGCGTTGGACCGGTTCGAGATGAGTGTGATTGTATGGGTGACCAAAGCTACTTCGCTGCGGGCGTGAGGGCCGCCTTGTTCTTCGCCCAATCCGTATTGGGCAGGGCTTCCCAGACGCGGAGATGGCGGAAGCTGGCTTCGGTGCCGGCGCCGAGCATGATACTGTGCTTGTCCGCGCCGAGGAGGGGGTTGGTGAGGGTGACGCTTTGGTCGTCGAGGGTGGCGACGACTTCTTCGCCTTTGATCTCCAGGACCACGGTGTGCCATTCGTCGAGTTTCACCGGCTTGATGGCGCGGAGAGCCGGGCCTTTTTCGCGTTGCTTGGTGGTGGGGTTGATCTGATCGGCCAGGTAGGGCGTGAGGAAGAGGCCGCCGGGGCCGATGCTCAAGGAGATGACGTAGTCCTTGGCGTCCGTGGCCTTCACGAAGAGCGAGCGGTAGAGGCGGCCTTCGGCGGGCACATCGTTCAGGCGCACGTCGCACTGGATGATCGCGTCTTTGAAATCGAAGCCAAAAGACGCCGTCGCCGGATGATGGCTCTCGGCGATTTCCATGCCCTTGAACGTGCCGTCCACCTGCTCCCAATGGCCGGATTTCGGGTTGCCATTGTAGCGCCACCCGCTGAACCCGCTGGCAAACCCCACCGGCGTGCCGGTGAACGGCGCGAGCGGCGCGGCGAAGTCTTCGCTGACCAGCAGCTTGCCCCGCGTGGTCAGCAGTGTCTTCGGCAACGCATCCGCGGCGAAGGCCGTGACGGCGAGGAGTAGGGTGAGGGCGGTGAGGAGGGGGGTCTTGAGGGGGGCGGTCATGGGGTGGGAAGTGGGGTGGGGGATTCGAGCGTGATCTCTCGCCGCCGCGTCGTCCATCCCGCTCTTTGCGTTTCACTTTTATCTTGACAAAATCACTTCCGGGTGCTACACTCCCCGCGAATCATTGAGGAGGACTGTGGGCTGGGCCAGCAGGCCGCGAGGCGGGAGGGCAAGGACAAAGCGACGACACGACACGACGATGCAACCCAAGACAGACCATTCCACTACCTACCCCTCGTGACCAAACTCCATTTGGTCACGCCCTTGCGGGCGCAAATCCATTGCGCGTGGAGTGGGGTGTCCGCGGGCAGGAACTGGCCATCCCACCCGCCGACGCCCCCGCCGTGCGAAGCAGAGCTGCGCTCCCAATCGCGAGCCCAAATGGAGTTTGGGCACGAGAGCCGATTTCTCAGAGTAATCGCGCCTGGTCGTGCTCAATCGTGTCCAATCGTGCCTCAAGTTTTTTCGACTGGGTCGGCAACCTGTCGCTACAGAGGCAATCGCACCGAATCGCAGTCAATCGCACCCATGAATCTGAGGAAGCCGAGAGCCATTGCGCACGAAGCGGGCGTCTGTTGGCGGATCCTGGCAAAACCCACTCGCCGACACCCCCGCCATGCGAAGCAGAGCTGCGCTCCCAAGCGCGTGCCCAAATGGAGTTTGGGCACGAGAGCGGATTTTCTCAGAGTAATCGCGTCTGGTCGTGCTCGGTCGTGCCTAATCGTGCCTGTAATTTTTTCCCGTTTTCTGTCGAACCGCTCTACGGAGGAATCGCACCGAATCGCACCCATGAATCGGAATGCCAAGAGCCAGGTAAGGAGAGCCAAGTGGCACCCTGATCTGTCCCGCAGGTGTGGGGAAGTGGACGCTTGGCTCTTGGCACTCCTCCTCTCTACAGAAGGAATCGCAGTCAATCGCACTCATGTACCACCGTCCTCTGTCCACCCTCCGCGTCTCTGCGTCTCGGCGGTTGAAATCCGTGCACCGAACTTAATCATTATTGCTAAGTTTGCGCGCTTCTTTGCATTATCGTTGCCATGAAGTTCCCGTCCCTCCTGCCCCTTTTCGCCTACACTTTCGCCCTCGCCGTGGCCGTCCAGGCGGCGGAGGAGCCCAAGCAAATTCGCGCCGGGATCATCGGTCTCGATACCTCGCATGTGCTCGCTTTCACGACCACGCTGAACAAAGGACCGAAGAATCCCGCCGATGCCGACGAGGTGGCCGGCGTGAAGGTCGTCGCCGCCTATCCGCAGGGCAGCAAGGACATCAAGAGCAGCACCGATCGCGTGCCGGAATACACTGAGAAGGTGAAGGCCCTCGGCGTGGAGATCGTCGATTCGGTGGAGGAACTGGTGAAGCGGGTGGACGTCGTCTTCCTCGAGTCGAATGACGGCCGCGTGCATCTCGAGCAGGTTCTGCCGGTGCTCGCCGCCGGCAAGCCGGTCTTCATCGACAAACCGATTGCCGGTTCGCTGGCCGATACCATTCGCATCCTCGACGCGGCGAAGAAGGCGAAGACCCCGCTGTTTTGCTCGTCATCCCTGCGTTTCGGCAAGGCGGTGCAGGCGGTGCGCAATGGCTCGATCGGCCAGGTGAAGAGCGCGGAGACCTTCAGCCCGGCGCATCTCGAGGCCACGCATCCCGATCTCTACTGGTACGGCGTGCATGGTTGCGAATCGCTCTACACGGTGATGGGCACGGGGTGCCAGTCGGTGAAGGAAGGGAAGACGGAGGACGGCAAGATCATGGTCACCGGCACGTGGGCGGGCGGGCGCACCGGGATCTTCCGGGAGGAGAATGGGCAGGACCGCAAGGGTTACGGCGGCAAAGCGGTGGGCGACAAGGGTGAGGCGTCGATCGGCAGCTACGATGGCTACGACGTGCTGCTTTTTGCGATCATCGACATGTTCCGCACTGGGAAGGTGCCAGTCACGGCCGATGAAACGCTGGAGCTTTACACGTTCATGGCAGCGGCCGACGAGAGCAAGGCCCGCAATGGCGCCGAGGTCACGTTGAAGGAAGTGCTCGATAAAGCCCGCGCCGAAGTGGCAGCGAAGCCGTAGGGCAGAAGCGACATTCGCTATTGGGGAAGGCGCCGAGGCAGGTGTAGGGCGCGTGTCCCCACGTGCCGGTATCGCGCCATGTTCGCAACGCCCGCCCGGCGCGTGGGGACACGCGCCCTACACTCACGCCACGAATCCATATTAAATTTGTAGGCATTCGCCGAGAGTACTGCTGACATCCGCACCCCGCATCCGATGCAAGCCCGCATCTTCGACTTCCCTCTACCGACCGCAGCGATGGGACACGGCGACAACGCCGTGCTCGTCTTCTTTGCGCAGGTGATGTTGCTCATCATCCTCGGGCGGTTGCTCGGGGAGGCGATGCAGCGGATGAAGCAGCCGGCGGTGATCGGGCAACTGCTGGCCGGGATCATTCTCGGGCCGAGTGTCTTTGGCACGCTCTGGCCGGGGGCGCACGCGGCGATCTTTCCCGCACACTCCTCGGAGCGGCCGATGCTTAGCGCCGTCTCCGAACTGGGCGTGCTCATGCTCCTGCTCGTCACCGGCATGGAGACCGATCTCGCGCTGGTAAAACGGGTGCGGCGCACGGCGGCCATCACCTCCATCGCGGGCATCGCCTTTCCGTTTGCGTGCGGTTACATCCTCGGCGAACTGCTGCCCGCGAGCCTCCTTCCCGATCCCAACCGGCGGCTGATCACCTCGCTCTTCCTCGCCACGGCGCTCTCGATTTCCTCGGTGAAAATCGTGGCCGCGGTCCTGCAGGAGGTCGATTTCCTCCGGCGCAATCTTGGCCAGATCATTCTCGCCGCAGCGATCCTCGACGACACCGCCGGCTGGACGATCCTCGCCTTGATCGGCGGTCTCGCCGCGCAGGGCAAAATCGTGCTCGGCCCGGTGTTGATCAGCGTCTTTGGCACGATCGCGTTCCTGCTCTTTTGCTTCACCATCGGCCGGCACATCGTCGCCCGGATCATCCGCTGGACGAACGACAATTTCATCATCGAGATGCCGGTGATCAGCCTCATTCTGGTGCTGATGATCGCGCTGGCGCTGGTCACGAATGCCATCGGCGTGCACACCGTGCTGGGGGCGTTCGCCGCCGGGATCATGATCGGGCAATCGCCCATCCTCACGAAACACATCCAGGAGGAGTTGCGCGGGATGATTGTCGCGCTGTTCATGCCGGTCTTCTTCGGAGTGGCGGGGCTCTCGATTGACCTCAAGGTGTTGCGTGATCCACAGCTCTTGGGGCTGGCTGTCTTGCTCATTGCGGTGGCGAGCCTCGGCAAGCTCGGGGGCTGCTATGTGGGCGGGTTGCTCGGGCGTTTGCACAGCAAGGAAGCGCTGGCCGTAGCCTTCGCCATGAACGCGCGCGGTTCCACCGAGGTGATCCTCGCCACGGTCGGGCTGAGCATGGGCGTGCTCGACCAGAAATTGTTCACACTGATCGTGCTCATGGCGGTGGTGACCACGCTCTGCATGCCGCCGCTGTTGCGCTGGGCGCTCGCCCGCGTCCCCCTGCGCGAGGAAGAGAAAAAGCGCATGGAAGCCGAGGCTGCGGAGAAAAAGGATTTCATGCCGAAGCTGGAACGCGCCTTGGTCGGGCTCGACCAAAACGTCGCCGGTCATTTCGCCGCGACGCTGGCCGGGTTGCTCATCGGCTCGCGTCATCTCACTGCCACCGTGATGGAAGCCGGCGAAACGAGTGGCCCGGGGGAAGGCGGTTCAGTGCCGTCGAAGAGGTTGCTCGAGACGGCCCGCCGTGCGGCTCGCCAGGTGGAAGCCGGGCAGGAGAAAGCGATGAAGGACCATCCTCCGGAACGTGACCCGCTCGAAGCCGCGGCGCACGCCGCACACGCGGAGCAGACTCGCGTGGAGGAATTGATCTCCATCGTCCCGCTGAAAAAGCGCAGCCACTCCTCCAGCAATACCATCGCGGACGGCATCCTCGCGGAAGCAAAGAACGGCTACGATCTGCTCTACCTCGGGATCGGCGGATGGCTGCCCGCCAAGTCGGCACAATTCCCGCCTGCCGTCGAGCAGATCGTCCGCGACTTCAAGGGCTCGGTCGCGATTTTCTGCGTCCACGAAAGCTATGGCGCGGTGCTCGATACGCCCCTGACGAAAATCCTCGTGCCGACGACCGGGGCCGACTACTCGCGCTTCGGTGCGGAGGTCGCGGTGGCCGTTGCCAAGGGCTGCACCGCTACGGTCACCGCCTTGCACGTCTCGCTTCCCTCCGTCGAAAACCAGCGGTCACGCCGGACCAACGAGTCGACGCCCAGCGGCCGGGCGATCATTGACGACATGGTCGCGCTGGCGCACCGGGAATCCGTTCACGTCGTGACCAAGATTCTCTCCGGCCCGGTGAAGGAAAATGCGATCCTCAACGAGGCGATCGTGGGCGAACACCAACTGATCGTCCTCGGAACCAAGCAGCGTCCCGGCGACGCGCTGCATTTCGGCGAGAGTGTCTCCGCCATCATCGAAAACGCGCCGTGCCCGGTGCTGATCGTCACTTCGTAGGATCGCTCAAGCTTTCAGCTTGTTCGTAAAGTCAACCAGCCCCTTGGCCAGCACAGCGACTTGCTTCGCCTTCCGCTCGTCCTTGAGCTGGCCGGCGTCGCCGAAGGCTTCGTGCGCTTTGGAGACGCTGACTTGATCAGGGAGAACGTAGACGCCGATGTGGGTGAGGATGGCGCGCACGGTAATGAGACTGCGCAGGCCGCCGAGCGCGCCGGGGGAAGCGGAGAGGAGAGCGGCAGTTTTGCCGCGGAAGGCGACGAGGTCGGGCTCGTCGTCGGTCTCGGAGCGCGAAGCCCAGTCGATGGCATTCTTGAGCACGCCAGGGATGGAACTGTTGTATTCCGGCGAAGAGAGGAGAATTGCGTCGCTCGCCCGGAGCAGTGCCTTGAAGCGTTTCGCGCCGTCGGGCAGGCCGGTGGCGTCCTCGATGTCTTGATCGAAAAGCGGCAGGTTGAATTCGCGCAGGTCGACGACGGTGACTTCCGCGCCGGCCGCACGCGCGGCCTCGGCGGCAATGGCGACGAGTTTCTTGTTATAGGATCCGGTGCGGAGAGCACCGGCGAAGGCGACGATTTTGGGCTGGCTCATAAGATGTGGAAGAAGGGTGGGATCGGCCGAATTTGGAAAGAGTGTTCGTTGACGTCGGGTGTATGATGAAAAATGCCGTTCGTCATCCAGCGTTATCCTGCACTGGCCCACGGCGTTTGTCGCTGCAATCAACCGTGCCCGTGGTTCGTTCCATTATCGACATCGAATACTGACCTATGACCAAGCGCACCTTCCTCACCACCACTCTCCTCGGCGGCGTCGGCATTGTGACGGCCGCGAACTATCTTCGCTCTTCCAACACCTCTACCGCCATGAATACCGAAACCTCGCCCGTCTCTGTTCGCCTCCTCGATGAATCCGGCAAGCTCACGTCGCCGCTCACCGTGCCGAAGGTGATGATGTCCGACGCCGCCTGGCAGGCGCGGCTCACCGACGAGCAATACCGCGTCACCCGCACCCACGGCACCGAGCGCGCCTTCTGTGGCATCTTCCACGACAATCACCTCGACGGCCTCTACACTTGCGTCGGTTGCGGCCTGCCACTCTTCCGCTCCGATGCGAAGTTCGACTCCGGCACCGGCTGGCCGAGCTTCTTCCAACCCGTTGCCGAGGAAAACATCGGCAGCACCAGCGACGTCACGTTTGGCATGACCCGCACGGAGATCCACTGCGTGCGTTGCGACTCGCACCTCGGTCACGTCTTCGAGGACGGCCCGAAGCCGAGCGGCCTCCGCTATTGCATCAATTCCGCCGCGCTCACTTTCCGCGAAAATGGCGCGAAGCCCTCGCGCGAAAAGGCGCTCTTCGGCGCCGGATGCTTTTGGGGCGTCCAATCCGACTTCGACAAAGTCCATGGCGTCACCGCCACGCGCGTCGGCTACTCCGGCGGCATCAAGAAGAACGCCACCTACGAAGACGTCTGCTCGCACACCACCGGCCACGCCGAAGTGGTCGAAGTGGAATACGATCCCGCGCAAATCAACTTCAGCGCCTTGCTCAAGGCCTTCTGGGAAATGCACGACCCCTCAACCCATCAGCGCAACGGCCCCGACAGCGGCGGCCAGTATCGCTCCGCTGTCTTCTTCACCACACCCGATCAGGAAGCCGTCGTCCGCGCCTCCGCTGCGCAGTTGGATAAGGCCGGTAAACTCATGGGCCCCGTCAACACGGAAATCGCGCTCGCCGGCCCCTTCTACGTCGCCGAGGAATACCACCAGAAATACCACGCGAAGCACGGCGGCGGAAGCTGCCGCATTCCGTAGCGGCACCGCGTCAGCCGCGAAACTCCCGCAGCGCCTGCGCCGCCGCCTCCGGCAGCATCGGGTTGATATACATCCCCGTCCCCAGTTCGAAGCCCGCCGTCCGGTTCACCCGCGGCACGATCGCGATATACCAGTGGAAGTGCGCCGCATCCTTCTCCCGCGGCCCCAGCGAGCGCACCACGAGATTGAATGGCGGATTCCCCAGCAGCCCATAAATCCTCTCCAGCACGAGGTGGAGCAACTCCGCCAGCGCTGTCTCGGTCTCCACCGGCACCTCCGAGAAACACGCCGCGTGCACCTTCGGGAAGATCCATAAATGATACGGTGACAACGCCGCATACGGCACGAACGCGATGAACGCCGCATTCTCCGCCACGATGCGGCTCCCTTCCGCCTGCTCCTCCGCGATCATACTGCAAGCCAGGCACCGCCCGGTCGACGCGTAAAACTCCCTCGCATGCGCCACGCGTTCGAGCACCTGCCCCGGCATGATCGGGATCCCCACGATCTGCGAATGCGGATGCTGCTGCGACGCCCCGGCCTCCGCCCCGTGGTTCTTGAAAATGATCACGTGCCGCACCCGCCGGTCCGCATAGAACGCGCGGAACCGCGCCACGTACGCCTCCACGATCCGCCGCACCTGCGCCGCCGGCAGCAGCGCCATCGGCAAATCGTGCCGCGGACTCTCCACCACCACTTCGTGCAATCCCACGCCATTCACCGCCGCACGCGTGTGCTCCGCATCCTCTACCGCGCCCACCTCACCCTCCGGCGAAAGCACCGAGTATTTGTTCACGCACGAGCGCACCGCCCACTGCCCATCCTCACCGTCCGCGCGATACGTCTCCGGCCCCGTCACCGCTTCATTCCCTGCGCAAAAGGGACACGCCGCATCCTGCGCCGGCACGGCCGCGCTCGGCGCCGCGGGCCGCGCCAGATTCGTCCCACGCTTCGCGCGTTCCGGCGCGATCACCACACTTTCGCCGGTCAATCGGTTTTGGCGGATCTCAGACATGCAGGGGGCCTCCATCATGCATCACCCCCCGCGCCCAGCGCAAGATGTAGGGCGCGTTTCCTCACGCGCCAATCGCCCGCGCTCCGCGCCGCTTTCCCCTTGCTGAACCTCCCTACCCGGCCTAAAAATCCACGCGGTCATTCGCGGATTGCAGCCTATACTCCAGCGCCCTCATGAAAACCGAGATCTCGAAGTTCTGTGAAGCCTACCTCACCGTCCTCAACGCCCTCCCTCCCACCATGCGTGACGCCACTGCCGCCATGGAAAAAGGCGACGCCACCGGCCTGCTCCAGCACCCGCTCGCCATCCTGAACGACACCCGCGCCCGCCTCCGCTCCCTCGTCGAGAAACTCGAGAGCCAGCAAGCCTACCTCCTCATCTTCGGCCCCCTCAAGAGCGGCAAGTCCACGCTCATGAACGCCATCAGCCGCAGCTACGTCAGCGAGGTCACCTCCCTCCCCGGCTACCCCTGCCTCGTCTACGTCCGCCACAGCGAGCAGCCCCACTTCTCCGCCACCCGCTACAACGGCCGCGAATCCGTCTTCGCCAATGGCCAGGTCCTCAAGGACGTCATCGCCGATTCCCACATCGCCCTCGCCGCCCAGATCCGCGAGGCCGAAGAGCGCCGCGGCTCCTTCGATCCCCGCCACGACTTCAGCGAAGCCATCCGCCGCGTCGACGTGAAGCTCCCCGTCCCCACCCTCGCCGAATCCAGCACCGTCCTCGTCGACACCCCTGGCCTCTACAGCCGCATGAACTTCGGCTACGACGTCCTCACCCGCGAGTTCCGCGACTCCGCCGCCTGCGCCGTCTTCGTCGTCAAGACCGACAACCTTTACCTCGAGCAAGTCTTCGCCGAGTTCAACCAGCTCCTCGGCCTCTTCTCCCGCATCTTCCTCGTCATCAACGTCGACTCCAGCAAGCGCGACCTCCAGCCCGACGGCACCCTCCTCCCCAGCGCCGAGAGCCGCAACCCCCAGCAGATCATCGAGGCCTTCAAGACCCTCTCCATGGCCGGCCCACTGCGCACCGCCTACGAGGAAAAACGCCTCCGCATCCACGCCGTCGACCTCATGAGTGCGGCTGCAAATTATTTAGCAGAAAATAGCCAAAATGGGGCCCAAAGCGGCAAAATCGCCAATGGAGCCAATGCAACCAATGGAGACCACACAGCCCATGGAGCCAATGGAGGCACCACTCCCGCCGACGACAGCCAGCGCCAGGCCTTCGACACCTTCCTCGCCGACCTCACCGAGTACCTGAACAGCAGCGACTACACCCAGGAATTCATGCGCGACAGCCTCCGCCAGGGCACCACCCTCTGCGGCGAAATGCGCGAAGTCTGCGCCGGCCCCGAGATCCAGGAGCTCACCGAGAAACACGCCAGCCTCACCACCGAGATGGCCGCCTTGCAGGAAAAAATCGCCACCACCGAACGCCTCCTCGGCGTCGATTGGGAAGCCACCTTCGACCAGGCCCGCACCGCCAACGCCAAAGCCATCGACCAAGCCGCCCGCCAGAAAGCCGAGGCCCTCGTCAAGGAAATGACCGGCTCCCTGGAAGAATGGTACGGCACCGACGCCAGCCTCGCCGCCCTCACCGCGCAACATTGGAACCCCCTCCTCGCCCAAGCCGCCCAGGCCCTCGCCGCCGACACCCGCCAGCGCCTCCACACCCTCTTCGGCGGCACCCTCGGCGGCGCCGAACCCGCTGCCGCCGTCATGACCGACCTGCACGCCATCGACTTCCCGCTCGCCCCCATCGCCCTCGCCTGCACCCGCGCCCTCGATACCGCCGAGCCCGCCGACGCCTACGCCATGGCCATCAAGGAAGAGCACGTCCCCGTCAAAAAATCCTTCGCCGACTGGATCCTCTTCCGCGGCATCGCCACCGTCCGCCGCCGCCTCTTCGGCGAAGACCTCAGCCAGCCCATCGCCCCCGAGATCAAGGCCAAGCGCCTCCCCGCCGAGCCCACCGGCGCCGCCTTCGTCGAGATGGCCACCGCCACCGTCCAGGAGAAATTCCCCGAACTCCCCGCCAGGTACGCCGCGAATCTCGCCACCGCCTACGCCGCCCAATTCCGCCAGGCCATCCTCGAGCGCCTGCGCGCCCAGCGCGACGAATTCGCCGCCGCCCACGCCGAGCGCCAGGCCCCCTGCGACACCATCACCGCCATCCTGGGAGCCATGAAAGCCCTCGACGAACAATCCAGCAAAGCCGTCGGCGAAATCATCCTCATGGCCCAGCAAGAAACCGGCGAAACCCTCGAAGTCCCCGGCCATCCCGCCGCCCTCGAGGGCGAGCCCGCCCCCACCGGCGCCCTGCAGGAATACTCCGCCGCGTAAGTGCCATTAAGGCGAACTCCGGTCAGAGCCCGGGGCGTAGAGGGGCGACTGGTGCATTTCCAGCGAACGTTCTGATAGCCTCAAAATCCACTGTATAGCTCCAAATCCGTGACACACCTCTGCTTGTCTCCCTTTCATATCGAGAGGTAATAGGGTAGACGATGCTTTGCTCTCTGGTTTGGTCAGCGCCAAAATAGTATAGCGCGAAGCCCAAGACTTGAGCCTTGGTTGCAAGAGGCGACAAATACAAATTTGTAAGGTTTGTTGTTCGCTGAAAATCTTTGACGATTGTCTGTATGACATTTGCCGTCACAAAGGGGTCGTGAGCCGGAGCAAAATAGCGTTCTGTTTCCCCAAGGGCGTCCTCTGCTTGTTGAGCTCTGATCAAATTCTCCTGATACATATCTGCCCTCAGAGAGGGCAGACCGAACAATTGCACTTTGCGAGCATGGTTTTTGGACTCAGCGACCGCCTTGATTAGCATACTATCGTACCCAGCGCCGACGACGAGCAGATCGTTGCTTGTATCTTGCTTATGTGACCCCTCAAATCCGCTTACTTGTCGGACTTCGCGTATCCCGCCCTTCGAGAATTGAGTCTTCTCTTTCGCTTTGTAATGGCCGGGCTCCGTGTAAAGCGCTTCAAATCTTTTAACCCCCGAAGCATAGAGCCACCGCAGCAAAAACAAAAGATGGGGTCGAATGAAACCAGTCAAATCAATGCAGAGGGAACATCGGCTCAGATCGACATTGAGTTGGGAGTAGAACGTCGAAATCAACTCACTCTCCTCCGCGGATTCACCAATAAACCGTTCGCCTTCTGGGAGTTCATTGGCTTCGAATCCGTATTCCGGGCAGATCAGCCAACACTTTCTCGCAGCGGTTGCTGCATCGAATATCTTCAAAACCCTTTCGCTCGCGTTGTAAGCTGAAAGGAACACGTCCCATGAGCGAGATGAGAACCAAGTCAAATCAGGCCCTATCGGAACTTTATAAAAGAGCGTGAAATCGAAATTAGAGGAGCCTGCCATCTTCTTGCGTTTGGATATTCTTCTCTTTTCCGCGACGCTTGCCAAAGGTCGGCGCATTCATTCTCTCAATACGTCGATGTAACACTTTGTCGAAGTCTCCCTGTTCAGCTGACGTAAAAATCGAATCTACCTCATCCGAATTGAATCCAATGGTACCGCGTCTCGAAATTGGCAAATCCCAAAGTGGCGCTAGCATCGGATTAATCTGGAATTTAGCGTCAATTCTGAGTGAATTCTTATCTTTTTGTCCCTTCGGAATGGCAATCAGTAGGGAATACTGTTCTGCCAATTCTATTAATTTACGGGCTTCTGATGTGACCGTTGCTAAATCTAAGCTAAAAGTCGACACAGATGACTCAGAGGGTTTGTCGGCGAATCGCATCTCCCTCATCAGATGAGCAACCTTTCGAACGCAGGTCTGCACTTCCGGGCCTTCATGTCCTTTTGTGCATGCATCGGAATAAAACCATTGCGCCGCGTCGAATGCTGCACTCGTTTGAGAGTCGCGTGAGATCGCGGATTGGAACGGAGTTTCGCCATTAAATACCGCCCATTTGTACACGTGTTTAAGTATATTGAGCAAATTCCGCGGAAGTCCGCAAGACATCGTGATGAACGTCTCTAATCCCGCAAACGGAATACCCTCATCACATTCGCGATAAAGTTGTGCGATAAAATCACGTTTAAAGTGCCCTAATGCTTCACTATACAGTTTGTTTGAACCTGGAGTCTGTGAATGCGACACACACTTTCTCGCGATGTCATTAGCTGCGTCCGTAAGATCCAGATTTTTAAACCACGCACGGTAGAATAAATATACGTTGACTTTCTCTAACAGTGGTGACTCGCCGTAAATCAGCTTTTGTATAATATATTCAACCCCTGACTCGTTCCCAATTCCTTGCGCGGTACGTGTCTTGATGGCCGAAAGTAAATGCCGCTTTAACCGTGAAAAGTACGGCTTCTCCTCTGACTCGAACCGAACAAATTTTGAAGCAAGTTCTTTAATTTCGTCAACAGGTGGAAACCATTCGTCCAAGTGTTCAATCACGCTTTCATCGCCAGTTATACCACGAAAAAACCCGGCTTCTACAATTCGTCGTGCGATAAGTTCCCTCGCAAATCTCCCGTAGTTGGGATTTGTCCTGAAAATCTCGTCCAAGGGGAGTTTCTCAAACTCCGAGCCTTCCCGATTTTCTTCCCCTGCGCTAAGTGTTCGCAAGGTGCGTATTCCGTATTTTCTCGCTCCAAGTTTGAACGAACAGCCCAAAGGTCGTTCGCGCAACAGAGTATTCACGTACTCCTGCTGAGGTGCATTCAGATTCTCGATCTCATCCACGATAAACTGAAATTGTAAGTCCTTGAGCTCTGGAACTAAATCACGCACAGCGGCAGGTATTCCGAATATGAGCCGACCTCTTGTAGCTGTGATCTCAACCTCCAAATGCCGAGTTATTGCGCAGTTATTTACCGCATAGTCAATATTTTGCCGAAGCGCATCCAGGGAACGGATTAGACTCTTTATAGAGAGGTCATCCGTTGGTATTTTGCGATCGAAGAGTGAAAGAATCCGCTCAGAGAGTGCGCTTTCAACAGGCAAAAGCGCTGGTGAAGCCGACAGTATGTCGCTAAGAATCTCGAGGAGGGTGCGGGCTAGCCACAACTCCATGTAGTGCTCAAAAACCGCCGCCCACAGCTCTTTGGTTTGACCCTTTCCATTAAACCGACTTGCGCTCAGTCCTTCACAGCGCATGTAAACGCCGAGATATCCCTCCTCTTTTAATCCTGCTAAGAGATCGGAGGCACAGCGCCGCTTCTGCAGCGGATATGAAAAATATCTCAACAGATGCGTTTTTCCGCATCCCTTTCCGCCGACTACGAGCATGGGCATAGGAGATTGCGGCTTTATGAGTTCAAAGAAACCACCTGTGTCCGGGAGGTCTACCCACAGGCTTGCAATTTGCGCATCCGTGAAATCGCCCGCTTTTGTGACAGCAAAGGGATTAGCGAGTTCAGCCATATCAAAGGTATTTAGGATATCGTCGAAAGACGGGTATCCAAGGGCGAAGCTCGGGCTGATCACACCACATGATGGGAAGGGTATTATCCGGTGTGTTGTGGTGAAAGCCTAGAAGCAATTGGGAATCACGATATCCGAGTGGATGGTCGTAGCACAGTAATTGACCGTATCTAGCGGACATCATCTCTGCAAATTTACCATCAATTGTGTCTGGCGCGACTTTAAAGTATCTCGACTCGTTGCCGAACACGCGAAAACTACTGTCCAGTTCGACAACGGCAGAGGTGAAATCAAACGAAGCTTTACGCAGTTCCTGTTTACTTGCATCGGTCGCGAACAGAACGAGATATGAAATGCGCGCACGCTTATTCAGGCTTCTAATGTCGGAGCAAATACCTTGAGAATAGATCCGTGCCTGCTCGCCAGAGCCGCAGAGGTCATCTATGAAAACATAATGATCTACATCTGGATGCCGAAGAGTCTGTTTATTTTGATCCCTGTCCCACGTGAAAATCTCGTGCCCGTGAATGAACAAATTGGAGGGAAGTTGATTCTCTTGCCGAAAATAATACAGCAGATGGCAGCCACTTTCTGAGGGGTTGCCGACGCCCAGAAATCTAGTTCGAGATTCCGCCTTTTTAAACTCAATCTCAATAACGGCCTGATCGCAGGTATCTTGATTATCCCGGCGAATTCTTTCGATTATTGGGTATCTGTACAAATCCCGATACAACGATTTAAGAAGCTCGCGAACTTCTTTACTGCCGAAATAGATGAACTGGCTCAGCAGGAAAAGAGCGTGCAACCGTTCGCGATCTCGAAGAGCATCGGTTTGCTGATCAAAATTTGAGAGCCACCGATCAATTAACGGTCGTTGGACGCGATTTTCCCAAGCTGTTTCGTTCAGCACCTTGATTTTCCGCAGGAGCTCAGCCTCCAGCTTTATACTTGTAGTGCTCATTTCACCAAGATTGTTACCCACTCACGACTGATGGTGCTCGCGGTTCGGTTTCTCTTTGTCATCAGGCCCCACGAACGAATGTCATCGACGAGCTGCAATCGAATCTTAAATCCTTGGGCAACAGCGAGCTTTAAGAGGTAGTCCGTTGTTGGAAAAGGAAGATCACAGATTTGGTTGTTGCCTGTGACCAATACGACGTGCCCTCCCGGTCTGAGCATTCCAAACATTGCGGCAAGTACCTGTTCCATTTCGTTCAGATAAGAGGCAGCTATATGCGCGCGCAAGGGATTGACGTGTCGGATTTTCGCTAGAAGGCGATTCGCCTCGATACAGGTTGAGAGCGTGGTGGTGCTATACTCAGCTTTTCGGTAATGCTCTCTTCCAATGGTTTTTTTGTCGAAATCACGCAGCTGTCGCGGGCTGCAGAAATCCAGCCAATTGAGTGACAAGCTTGTTGCACGAACATATTTTTGCGCACCGACATATGGCGGCGAAGTTATAATCAGAGAGGCGCTTCCCCTCTTCATTATTTTTTGGTAGTTACGGCAATCGTCGACAGTGGCTGTGGCGCGTTTCGATTTGGCGTAGGGCAAAAGCTTGGCGATGCGATTACAGTTTTGCTCCACGACAGCTTCAAAGACTTCAAATACATCAATGTTACGCAAAGATTTCAATCGGCGCTGCACCGACTTTTCGAGTGGGTGGCCACGTTTGTATTGATCGCGGCGTAGTCTCACTGGCACGCTAACCTTTGGATCTGCCAAGCTAACCTTTCGAATGCAGGCCGAGAAACAGAGCATGAAAAAATTCCTTAAATCAAGGTTCCTGATTTTGGAAATGGCGACCTTTAGCTGGCTTAAAGAATCGGCGGTTTTCGGATAGAACCAGTGCCGCATATTGACTACCTCGGGCCAAGGGGTCGGTGATTCTTCTCGGGAACGAGCAATTATTGATCTAAGTCCGCGTTTGATCTTCCCCGTTTCAACGGCAGTGGTTTTTACATTACTGAGAAGAGCAGCAATCGGATTGCAATCAAAGCCGATCGCGCGGCGGTCCGCAAGTAGCGCCTCTACCAGAACGGTACCGGAGCCGCAGAATGGATCGACGATCAGTTCGCCAGGTTTTGAAAGGATCTCATTGTTTAAGAAAAAGAACGGAATGTTCGGCAACAATTTCGCCGGATAAGGATGCATCAAGTGCGTCGCCCGATCCGCTTGGTAAGGGATCGAATTGACGAGTGATCGAAAGTTGACCTCGATTGGACTTCGCGACGAAGCATACCTTCGGAGAAGGGTCTTCAGCTCATAATCGGTGTGGGGGGAAGCGAATGGCCAAGTCACACGTGCTTATTGTCCGTCTCGTCCTTTACCGTGTACCCATCGTCCTGCCGTTTCACGTTTACCTGGTGTTTCCGGGTGTATGCCTCGTGTAGGTCCGATGAACTCATGCCAAGAACTTGTGCCATCGACACCAGAAAATGAAGCATGTCTACTACTTCGACCCGAGCATTTTGCTTGTCGAAATTCTGGTATTTTGCCCACCATTTCCACGGTACGCTGTCCGTAAGTTCAGCGACCTCTTGGCTCATCGCCCGAGCATAATTCAAAATCCATTTTTGGCGTTCGGTATCGTCCATTTGATCCGTGTCGACTCCGATCCGTTGGTTGAGTTGCTTTTGGAGATCGAAAATCTCTTGAAGATGATCCATGCCGTACGATGAACGCGTTTGTCTCGCAATGCGAGCACGACCTTTCGAGCTCCCACTTAGGTTTGACCCCATTCCCAGACTGAGTGTCTAGGAATGCCAGTCTCACAGGGCGACTTTGCCGTTTGAAACGGGATTCGTAGTGATGGGAAGCTGACAGCTTCCCCTACAGGATGGAATCGGAGCGGGGTGGTTTTCTCGCGCCGTTTTCACCCTTGTCGAACCGTTAACGCAACGGCTAGCCTGTGCATCGTATCGACCCGCGATGGTCGCGGGTGGAACATTCAATGCAACGCTATCGCAAACGCAACGCGCCAAGTCCCCAAAGTTGGAAAGGAATTGATCCTCGTATGAAAATGAAAACCCTGCCCGCCCTCGTCGCTCTGTCTTTCCTCGTCACCGTCGGCACGGCTCCGGCCGATACGGTCAAATTGCCGAAATCGGGAGCCCTGGCCTCGCTGACTTTCCCCGATAGCTGGAAGGTGAAGGCCGAAGGGGACAATTTCGAAGCGGAGTCTCCGGACGAAGAGGTGTATCTCTACGCAGAGGTCATCGATACCGATTCCGTGGAGGGCGCCTTGAAAGAATCCGTGGCCTACCTGGAAAAGGAAAAGGTGCAGGTGAAGAAAGGGACGGAAAAGCAGAGCAAGGATACGGTCAATGGCATCCCGGTGGCGGATTTCTCGTTCGATGGCATCGACAAGGACGGCCCGTGCAAGATCAGCCTGACGATCCTCATCGTCTCCAAGACGAAATGCATCTCCGTGCTCTACTGGGCGAGCGAGGCCGGCGAGAAGAAGCACGTCGAGGAATTGAAGGCGATCTACCAGAGCATCAAGCCCGCGTAAGCGGGGTGGGGTGGGTGGCGATCTCTGGGGAGCGCACCCGTCTCGGGTGCTGGTTTCGGCGTCCCGCCGAAACGATCTTCCCCCTGGTCGCTCAAAAACTCCTGTCGCGCTCATGAAAAAAGTGCGTGGCGGCGAGACACCGCCACCCGCACCCGGGACGGGTGCGCTCCCCAGAAACCGGCGCTCCGCTCCGGTTTCTGGGGAGGCGGAGCGCCTGCCCTACAATGACGTGCCCTCCAGCCAATCAACCGACGCTGGGACATCCCTCGTGCCCAAGCTCCAGCTTGGGCACGCACTTGTCTGCGACGCTCCAGCGTCTGGTTGGCGTGCCCCGGTAACGGGTTTCGCCTTGTTCCAGGGCCATCGCGCAGTAAACTACATCGATGACCACAACGGCTGCCGCCATTTATGAAAATGGAGTGCTGCGCCCGCTCTCACCGCTTCCGCTCGCCGAAGGCGCACGGGTGGAGGTGACGGTGACGGATTCCGCTCCAGCACCGCAACCGTCGGTCGCCCGGGCGATCGAACGGATGCGGGAGATCGCGGCGCTTCCCATGGAATCGGAGCAGGATGGCTTTTCTGGAAAGGATCACGATAGCGTCCTTTATCCGAAGACGGGCAAGATGCCGTGATTTTCGTAGATACCAGCGGTTGGTTTGCTTGGGCCGTGCCAAAGGATAGCAGTCATCGTGCGGCGGTGGAATGGTTTGAAGCCAACAGCGAGCCGCTATGAACGAGCGACTATGTGGTAGATGAAACCTTGACGTTGCTGCGAGCGCGAGGCGAGGTGGAACGGGCGCTAAACATGGCAGAGTCCTACTTTTCCGGGGAGATCGCGACTCTGCACTATCTCACGGAAGCGGACATTCTCGAAGCGTGGCGGGTTTTTGGCCGGTTCTCCGACAAGGAATGGAGCTTCACCGATTGCACCAGCAAGGTCCTGATGGAGCGCTTGGGGATCACGCGGGCGTTCGCCTTCGATGAGCATTTCCGGCAGTTCGGTACGCTGACGGTTTTCCCGTGACGCTAGAGCCCGAGCCGGAATTCGGCGGTCATAGACCGCCGCTACAGCCCGTCAAAACTGCGCGCGGAAGGCCCGGAACTCTTCGCGCAGTTGCTCCAGCTCGGTGCGCAGGACAGCGACTTCGGCGGCCAGGGCTTCGGTTTGGGACGGGGTGGGCTCGGCAGCGGGAGCGGTGGGCTGGGGGGTGTGAAAGATGGTGGTGGCGGCAGCGGCCGCAGCCTCCCCCTCCGGCACTTCGGCGGAGAGGAGTTGGATGACGCGGCGCTCTTTTTGGCCGGGGCGGGCGTCGAGGAAGCGGATGAGGGGGGAGTCGCCGCGGGCGAGTTCGTCGAGGCGGGACTCGACTTCGGCCATGGTCTCGAAGGGGTGCATGCGCTCGGACCGGGAACGGAGTTCGCCGGGGGTCTGGGGGCCGCGCAGGAGGAGCACGCAGAGCAGGGCGACTTCGGGCGGGGTGAGCTCGTAGTGCTCGAGGAGTTTGTGCCGGTACTTTTGCACCCGCGAACCGGCGCCGAAGATGACGCTGGCCAGTTTCTTTTCCCGCAAGCTGTTGAGGCCGGCTTCGACGGATTTGTCATCGTAGGAGACGACGGGGTCGCGGTTCGTGCTCTGGTTGCAGGCGGTGGCGACGCTGTTCAGGGAGAGCGGGTAGTTCTCGGGGGTGAGGCGTTCTTTTTCCAGCAGGCAGCCGAGGACGCGGGTTTCGAGCGGGGTGAGGGAGAAGGAGGACATGGGAGGTGGAAGGCAGAACATCCAACATCCAACGCCCAACATCCAACGTCCAATGAAGGAAGAATGCGGAGTGCGGAATGGTGGATCGCGATCTCCGAGCGCGATGGGAAAACGATTCGCGCGATAGCGACTTCCTCCACTTTCCGCCGCCTCGTTCCCAAACTGAGGGTTTGGGAATGCCAGCGTTCTGGGGCGACTGCGTCGCGCGGATGGGGGAGTGGAATCCGATCGATGTGCGGAAAGAAACTCGCCCCGCCACGCCAGAGACTGGTCCCTCTTGACGCGCGTTCCCAAACCCTCAGTCTGGGAACGAGGTGGAAATGGAACAAGGCGCAGCCGTCCCACGGCATCGACGGCGCGATGCGCTCCAAAAGACGATCTGCTATCCGCAAGAAGCCAACGGCCCTTCGGCCGTTGCTGCTGCTCCTACCGCTTGGTGGAAGGCGGGATCTTGGTCTTGTCCTTCTTCGGCTTCTTGGTTTCTTTGCGGTGACTGTTGTTGCCTTTGGCCATAATCGGAGGTGGTGAGTGGTGGGTTGGTGAAAGCGCCGGATCGGATGCGGATTCGGATCCGCGGATGCGTCGTAGCCGAATTCGGAAGGGATGTCTCGCTATTCGCATCGCCGCAGCGATGCTCCGCACATTATGGGCGATAAATCTCCAAAAGCGACAAACAAACAGAACGCACAGAAACAGGCGAAGAACAACGCCAGCAATCAGAAGAAGAATAGCGCCGCTGCGGCGAAGCAGGCGGTGGTTAAGGGCAAGAAGTAGAGGCGGGGAGCGTGGCGGGATCATCGGCCCGGAGGGCCGACAGAGATTAGCCGGTCGGCGCCAGCCACCGGTTAACGATTCATCATGCGCATTTGCCCCAGCGGGGCAGCGGAGTTCGGACGCCCCTTCCGGGGAGCGCACTCGTCCCGAGTGCTGGTTTCAGTGTCCCGCTGAAACGAACTTTTGACACACTGGATTGATGAATTCGCGTCTATTTTCGAGTGGCATACCGGGAAAAGTCCGCGAAGGCGGGACGCCTTCGCCAGCACTCGGGACGAGTGCGCTCCCCGGAATTTTCCGAACCGCGAACCGCCAGCCGCCTTACGCGGCGCGCTTGCCGTCGGTGAAGCCGTTGTCGTCGCCGCGCCGGGGGGCGATGGGTTCCTCGATGAACGTGGCGGTCTTCTCGTAGGTGAGCTTGCCTTCGATCACTTCCATGAGGGCGATGTCGGCCAGGCCCATGCGCAGCTCGGGCAGGATCATGGGGCGGTGGCCATTGGAAAGCTGACGCACCCGGCGGGAAATGACATTCACCAAATACTGTTCGCTCTTGATGACGGTGAGTGCTTTTTCGAGGAGATGGCTTTGCATAGAGGTGTGTTTCCTGCCGGCTCAGGAGGGTTTCGCACGGGCTCCTTGCGAATCACCTACAATAGAAGCAGATGTCCAAAGTGGTCGCTTTTTGACAAATAGCGAGGATTAAATTAAGGGCCACAAACAGGGCCCTGGTAGGGACGTCGCGCCGCCGATGTCCTCTGTAAACGCGGCCTCGCGCTGCGCCGTCTCTGTGTAGGACGCGTGTCCTCACGTGTCGGGCTGGCACCCTCGGCGCGTGGGGACACGCGCCCTACACCGGCGATTCTACCGGGTGCTGGCGGGCCTGGCCCGCTTGTCCATGGACTCGAAGGAACTGCTGCTGGTGAACTCGAGCTTCTGGCCGTCGCGCATGATCGTCACTTTCCAGCCGAGCACTTTGTCCGCGTGCATATCGGACGTGCCGTGCATGTGGCCGCCGAGGTGGTACTGGCCGACCTGGACGCTGCCGGTCTGGGCGGGGTGGAGGGGCTCGAGCTTGGCGGTGCCGGTGAAGCGCTCGAGGATGGGGTTTTCCGAGGATCCAAAGCGCTGGACCAGCACGATGGAATCAATCGGGGTTTCCGGCAGTTCCTTGCTGGAATTGTTCTTCACGTCGACCTTCAGGGACAGGTCGTGGTCGATGGACATATTTCCCACGCCGTTAGGGGTGATTTTGTCGTTGTTGCTGACCGTCTTCTTGCTGATCTCGACGAGGAGCCCGCCTTTCTCGGCCGCGCGCAGGGAGGGGGCGGCGAGCAGCGACAGTAGCAGCACTAACACGATTCCGGAGGTAACACGCAACGCCTTCATATGGAGGCGGATGTTAGGCAGAGTGGGAGTTGGGTCAATCCTGGAAACGCGCTACGTTGTAGAGGCGCTTGTGCCAAGCGCCTTTTGAAAGCGACAGGCGGCTGGCACAGCCGCCTCTACAAAGCCGCCCTAACAGCCTCTCACGACGCAGCGATCGCCACCTGGCGCGATTCGCCGAGGCCTTCGATGCCGAGTTCGACGAAGTCGCCCGCTTGCAAGAAGACCGGCGGCTTGAAGCCGAGGCCGACGCCGGGAGGTGTGCCGGTGCTAATGACATCGCCGGGAAGGAGCGTCATGAACTGGCTGATGTAGCTGACGAGCTGCGGCACCTTGAAGATCATCTGCGCGGTGGTGCTGTTCTGGCGGATGGTGCCGTTGACCTTGAGCCACATCTTGAGGTTGTTCGAGTCGGCGATTTCGTCGGGGGTGGCGAGGAATGGCCCGAGCGGGGCGAAGCTGTCGCAGCTCTTGCCTTTGACCCATTGACCGCCGCGTTCGAGCTGCCATTCGCGCTCGCTGTAGTCGTTGTGCAGGACGTAGCCGGCGACGTGCTGCATGGCGTCGGCTTCGCTGACGTAGGACGCCTTTTTGCCAATGACGAAGGCGAGCTCGACTTCCCAATCGGTCTTGCGCGAATGGCGCGGAATGACGAGCGGATCATTCGGGCCGGTGATGGAGGAGGTGGCCTTGAAAAAGAGGATCGGTTCTTTCGGGATCTCGGCGCCGGATTCCTTGGCGTGATCGGCGTAGTTGAGGCCGATGCAGATGATCTTGCTCGGGCGCGTGATAACCGGGCCGAGGCGCGCGTTGGCGTCGACGGTCGGGGCGCTGGCGGCATTCTGCGCGGCCCACGCGGCGAGGCGCGCGAGGCCGTCGCCACCGAAGAATTTTTCGTCGTAGTCGGAGCCGAAGGCGGAGGCGTCGATGCGGCGGCCGTCGGGGAGAAGAAGGCCGGGTTTTTCCTGGTCGGGGAGACCGAAGCGAATGAGTTTCATGAAGGGGTGTTAGAGATGGAGAGGGTGTTAGCGAATGGTGAGGGTGCCGCCGTCGACGGGATAGGCGGAGCCGGTGATGAAGCTCGCTTCGTCGCTGCAGAGGAAGAGCGCGGCGGCGGCGACTTCGTCGGGCGTGCCCATGCGGCCGATGGGCTGGGCCTTGGAGAGTTTCTCGAACATCTCGTCTTCGCGTCCCGGGTAGTTCTTGGCGATGAAGCCATCGACGAAGGGGGTGTGAATGCGGCCGGGCATGATGGCGTTGCAGCGGATGCCTTGCTCGAGGAAATCCTTGGCGATCGAGTAAGTCATGGCGAGCACGGCGCCTTTGCTCGTCGCATAGGCGAAGCGGTCGTTGATCGCCATTTGCGAGACAGTGGAGGCGAGATTGAGGATGACGCCGCCGCCTTTGGTGGTCATGTGGCGCAGCGCCGACTGTGTGCAGTGGGCGACGCCGTTGACGTTCACGCGCTGGATGCGGGCGAAGTCTTCCGGCGTGGTGGTGAGGGCGTTGCCGACGTGGGCGATGCCGGCGTTGTTGACGAGGATGTGCACGCGATCGTGGCGGGCGAGCAGGCGCGCGAACGCGGCGTCCACCGAGACGGGATCGGCAACGTCGCACGTTTCGCCGTTCGCCTTGTGGCCGGCGGCGCGCAGTTCGTTGATGGCGACTTCGAGACCGGCGGGTTGCAGGTCGAGGATTTCGATGGCCGCGCCGTGCGCCGCGAAGCGCCGGGCGATGGCGAGGCCGATGCCGGAAGCGCCGCCGGTGATGACAGCGGTTTTGGAAGCGAGATTAAATGCGGGGGTATTCATGCGACTTTATTTTCCTGGTTGAGGATGCGTCCGATGAGTGGGAACTGCTCGATCTCGAGCACGCTCCCGCTGACTGGACGACTGGCGGGGCTCACCCAATAAATGGCGGCCTCGGCAATGTCCATCGGCATGAGCAATTTGCCCGACGGCGCGACGTAGGCGGGCACGTGGTCCGGCCAGTCGGGCGGGAGGCCGTCGCCGATTTTCGTTTGGTATTCGTTGTCGGTGAGCGTCCAGCCGACGTTGATCTGGTTCACGCGGACGCGGTCGGGGCCGAGGGTGTCGGCGAGATTGCGCGTCATCGTCATGAGGCCGCCTTTGCTCATGGAGTAAGCGACGAGGTTCGACTGTCCGCAGTGCGCGAGGATGCTGCCGATGTTCAGCACGCAGCCCTGCGTTTGTTTCAAGGCGGGGAGCAGCGCGCGGATGAGCATGAGCGGCGCGCGCAGGTTGACGGCCATGATGCGGTCGAAGAAGGCGGGGTCGGTGTCCTGCAAATGGGCGCGGGTGGTGAGCGCGGCGTTGTTCACGAGCGCGTCGATCCGGCCGAAGCAGCGCAGCGCGGCGGCGGCGAGTTGGGCGGGGTGATCGGGATCGGCGAGATCGCCTTGGACAAAAGCGCTGCGCTCCTCGCCGAGTTCCGCGCGCAACGCTTCGCCGCGGGCCGCGTCGCGTCCGTGCAGGATGACGCGGGCGCCTTCCGCCGCGAAGCGCTGCGCCATGGTGGCGCCGATGCCGGTGGTGCTGCCGGTAATGAGGATGACCTGGTCTGCGAGTCTCATGAAGGAATGGTGATCAATGGTTGTGCCTCGGGACGGTGCGGCACACGTCGCGGTAGGCGCAGGCGAAGTCGAAACAGGCGCCCGTGTGGAGCTGGCCGATGTGGCTGCGGTGGATCTGCTGCCAGGGCGTGGCGTTGGCGGGCGGAGTCGCGAAGGCAGTGGTGTCGCGGGCGTTCCACTCGGCCTCGGGGACGAGGGCATCGACGCGTCGCGCGCGCAGGTCGACGCGGATACGGTCGCCGGTGCGCAGTCGGGCGAGGCCGCCGCCGGCGTAGGCTTCGGGCGAAGCGTTGAGGATGGATGGGCTGGCGGCGGTGCCGCTCTGGCGGCCGTCGCCGAGGGTGGGGAGTTCGTCCACTCCGGCGCGGAGGAGCGCATCGGGCGGCTGCATGTTGACGATTTCGCCGCTGCCGGGAAAGCCGATCGGGCCGCAACCGCGGACGACCATCATGGTGTCTTCGTCGATGCCGAGCGCGGGATCGTTGACTCGCTCGTGGTAATCCTCCGGGCCCTCGAAGACGACGGCCTTCGATTCGAAGCAATCTTCGCGGCCCGGCGTGCTGAGATAGCGTTGGCGGAAGCGGTCGCTAATCACGCTCGTCTTAATGAGCGCGGCGTCGAACAAGTTGCCCGTGAGCACGAGAAAACCGGCCTGCGTGCGCAGCGGCGAATCGACGGTGCGGATGACTTCGCCATCGGGTGCGGGTGCGGTCGCGACATTTTCGGCGACGGTTTTGCCGGTGACGGTCAGCGCGTTGCCGTCGAGCAAGCCATGCTGCAGCATCTCGCGCATCACCACGGGGACGCCGCCCGCGCGATGAAAGTCTTCGCCGAGATAACTTCCAGCGGGCTGAAGATTGACCAGCAGTGGGAGGTCGTAGCCGGTGGCCTCCCAATCCTGCAGAGACAATTCCACGCCCATATGCCGCGCGATAGCGAGCAGGTGCGGCGGGCAATTCGTGCTGCCACCGAGCGCGGTGTTGACGCGGATGGCATTGAGCAGCGCGGTGCGCGTGATGATCTTCGACGGCCGCAAATCTTCGCGGACCATCTCAACGATCCGCCGACCGGTGGCGTGCGCCGCTTGTCCGCGTTCGCGATACGGCGCGGGGATGGCCGCGGAGCCGGGCAGTGCCATGCCCATCGCCTCGGCGAGACAATTCATGGAGAGAGCCGTGCCCATGGTGTTGCAATGGCCGGCGCTGGGCGCGGAATCGCACAGCAGCTTGGTGAACGTGGGCATGTCGATCTCGCCCGCGGCCAGCCGGCGGCGTGCGGCCCAGATGATCGTGCCGGTCCCGGCGGGTTTGCCGTCGAGATAGGTATTGAGCATCGGTCCGCCGTTGATGAGGAGGGCGGGCAGGTCGGTCGTCGCGGCGGCCATGAGCGACGCGGGCGTGGTTTTGTCGCAGCCCGTAGTGAAGATCACGCCGTCCAGCGGATAGGCGTGCAAGACCTCGACGAGCGCGAGGTAAGCGAGATTGCGGTCCAGCGCCGCCGTGGGCCGGCGCACCGATTCCTGCAACGGATGCATCGGGAAGACCATCGGCACACCACCGGCATCGCGTACGCCGTCGCACAAGCGTGAGACCGTTTGCAGATGCACGCGGTTGCACGGCGCGAGGTCATTCGCGGATTGTGCGATGCCGATGATGGGGCGCCCCGTTTGTAACTCGCCTGGCGTGAGGCCGTAGTTAAGGAAGCGCTCGAGATAGAGCGCGGTCATGCCGGGGTTCGTGGGATCGTTCCACCAGGATTCGGAGCGGAGGCGCGGGGTGTCCATCGAGTGTCAACTATCCTGAATGAGCGGCTTCGGCATCGAAATGACCTGGATTTCGAGAAACTCGCGGATGCCTTCTTCACCGCCTTCGACTCCGATGCCGCTTTGCTTGATGCCGCCGAAGGGAATCTCGGCTTTCAGCGGACGCCATTCATTCACGCCGACGATGCCTGCCTCGATGCCCCGGGCGACAGCGTGGCATTGCGCGAGGTCACGGCCGTAGACATAAGCGGCGAGACCATGTGGCGTCTCGTTGGCGCGCCGCACGGCTTCGCTCACGCGGGTGTAGCGAAGCAGCGGAATGACTGGCCCGAAGATCTCGTCGCGGGCGACCTTCATCTCGTCGCGCACGCAGGTGAGGAGAGTTGGCGGGAAGAAGGTGCCCGCACGCAAGGTGTCATCGCTTTCATAGCTGCGGTTCTGGGCGACGATGCGCGCTCCCTGCGCCACGGCTTGATCCACGACCGCGCCGACTTCCGTGCAAGCCTGGCGATGGATGAGCGGGCCGGCGTCCATGCCATCTTCCAGGCCGTTGCCGACGTGCGCTGCGTTCAGTTTTGCGGCGAGTTTTTCCGTCAGTGCGCTCTCAATGTCGGCATGAACGAAAACGCGATTGGCAGTGACGCAGACCTGTCCGGAGACGAAGAGCTTCAAGCGGATGAGTTGCTCGGTGGTAAAATCGAGATCGGCATCCGGCAGCACGATGAAGGGAGCGTTGCCGCCCAATTCCAGCGAGACCCGCTTGATGCCCGGAGCTCCCGCGGCCATGAGGGTGCTGCCGGTGGCTGTCGAGCCGGTGAGGCTGAGCACGCGCACCGCCGGATGCTCCGCGAGCACGCCACCGACCACGGAGCCGCGCCCGGGCACGATTTGCAACACGCCGGCGGGCAGCCCGGCTTCCGCCATGACTGGTCCCACGGCAAGGGCGATAAGCGGCGTGAGTTCCGCTGGTTTCCAGACCGCGCTGCACCCCGCCGCGAGTGAGGCAGCGACTTTTTTCGCGCCCTGCGCGATGGGAAAATTCCACGGTGTGATGAGCCCCGCGACACCCGCGGCCCGATGCTCGACAAAGTATTCGCGGCCCGCCTCGGGATGCGCGGCGATGCGGCCATAAACGCGCCGCGCTTCCTCGCCGAACCACTGGAAGAAACTCGCCGCGTACTCGATCTCGCCCACCGCTTGCGCGTACGGCTTGCCCTGCTCCGCAGTGAGCAAGCGGGCGAATTCATCCTTCCGCGCCAGCAGCAGCGCGGCGGTGCGTTTCAAGACATTGCCGCGCTCCACGGCGGAGGCTTCGCGCCACGCGCGCTGCGCTTTCACCGCGCCTTCGATGGCGCGCCGCACGGCGGCGGCATCGGCGCGCGTGACGTCGGCGATCTTTGCGCCGGTCGCGGGATTGTGGACGGTGACGGTTTCGCCGCCGGTCTGCCATTGACCATCGATCCACGGCCGCGGTTCGAACCAGAAATGGGGAAGGGATTTCGTGCTCATGGTGGTACTATGCGCAATTGAGCACGCTTTGATAGATACGGACTGCATCTGTTTCGGTGACTTCACGCGGATTCGGGTCCATGAGGCGACGGATCGCCACCGCGTCGCGGGCCATCGTCGCGATGCTGTCGGACAGCACGCTGGTCTGGCGAAGTTGGGTCCGCAGCCCGATGGACGCGGCGATTGCGTCGAGCCGGCTGGCAAAGGCGGTGGCGTCGAGCGCCCCCCAGCCGAGCGCCACGGCCAGCGTCGCGAAATCATCCGCGCAGACCGGTGCATTGTGCCGCATCATTTCTCCGGCGAAGCAACCGGTGATGACCCCGTGCGGGATGTGAAAGCGTCCGCCCAAGGGCAAGGCGAGGGCATGCACGGCACAGCAGGAGGAGTTGGCAAACGTCATACCGGCGAGATGCGAGCCGATGGCCATGCCATCGCGCGCGTCCGTGTTTCCGGGCTCGCGGCAGACCACTTCCAAGGACTGCCCGATGCGTCGCGACGCTTCCAGCGCCAGCCCGCGCGCCAGTGGCGTGGCGACCTTCGCGATGAATCCCTCGATGGCATGCACCAGCGCATCCATGCCCGCAGCCGCGGTGATGTGAGCGGGCAGGCCATCGGTGAGCGCCGGGTCCACGATGGCGATATCCGCGAGCATGCATGGATCCACGACACCGACTTTGTTCCCGGTGGCCGGGTCGGTGAGGATGGCGACAAACGTGGCTTCCGAACCCGTGCCCGCCGTGGTCGGGATCAGCACCGTGGGCAGTCCACGTCCACCCGCTTTGCCAATGCCGACAAACTCCCGCGCCGTTTTGCCGTGCCAGGCGCATAACGAAGCCACCTTCGCAGCATCCATCACGCTGCCACCGCCCAGCGCGATCACCACGTCCGCGCCGCTGGTCTTGAGACGGGCCGCGATCGTATCCACCACATCGATCGGCGGCTCCGGCGGCACTTCGGTAAATGTCTCCGCGCGCAACGGCAATGCCACCGGCCCCAGCAAACCGGCACTGGCGACTCCCGAATCACTCACGATGAAGGGCCGGTGCCAACCATTGGCCTGGCACACGGCGGCCAGCGACTGGCTGATTCCGCGGCCAGTGATCACCCGGCGGGGGAGATGATTTTCGAACGAGGAGGAGGGGGAAGCCATGTGTCCTACTATCATCGCGAATCCCGTCCGCCAAGCTCACCGCCAAGTCTCAAATAACGACCGTATCGTCTCATGAGAATCGACGAATCGGCCTTTCGAGTGATAATTTGCGGGGAATGGGAATCCTCCTGGAAAACATCCGCTTCGCCCCCGGCGAATGCTTTCGCCTGCTGCGCTGGCAGGGAAAGTCGCACACGCTGGAATCCCGCGAGGCGGGTGGACGGCGCATCGGCGTGACGGGCGTGGGCGAACGCTGGCACAGCCATGCAGAGATGGAGTTTACGATTTTCCTGCGTGGCTCCGGCATGCGCTACGTGGGCGATCACGTCGGCGCCTTTGGGGCAATGGATTGCGTGTTGCTGGGCAGTCATCTGCCGCATTGCTGGATGGAAGCAGGCCGCACCGACGGCTGGGTGCTGCAATTTCACCTCGCGCCGGAACATCCGTTGCGACGCTTGGGCGGCGCCGGGGAGTTGCAGCGCCTCTTTGCCGCGGCGGAGCGCGGCCTGCATTTCCATCCCGCGACCGCCCAGCGGGCCGTGGTGGTATTGGAGCAGATGGCGGACGCCAGCTGCCTCGCGCGCACTGGCTTGCTGCTGGAGCTTCTTGCGTTGCTCCACGATGCACCCCGGAAGCAGACCACGAAACTCAGCCAGGCCCGCGTCTTTGCTGAGGTCAACGCCGCCACCCGTCCGCGACTCGAGGCCGTGGTGCAGTGGGTGCTCGAGCAGTTCACCGAGCCGCTTAAGCTGGATGAAGCCGTGCAGCGCAGCGCCATGAGCCGCGCTACTTTCTGCCGGCAGTTCGTCCGCCACACCGGCAAGACCTTCATCGCCTTCGTTACCGACGCCCGCCTGGCCTGCGCCCACCAATGGGTCACGCAAACGCACCGCAGTATCACCGACATCGCCTTCGCCAGCGGCTTCAGCAGCCTCACGCGTTTCAATACGGCCTTCCGCGCGAAGTTTGGCCACGCGCCGCGCGCTCTCCGGAACACCCGCTGAATTCGCCAAACGCCGATGAGCATTGAGTTGTGCGCCCGGAGCGGCTAATGCCGCAGCATGACGCCCCCATTTCGCTCGTCCCGTATCCCCGCCATCCGCACGCTGCTGACCCACGGATGGCTCGGTGCCAGTGCGGTGCTGGCGACCGCTGGAGAAACCGAGTGGCCGCAATTCCGCGGGCCGACCGGGCAGGGGATTTCGCAGGCCGCCGATGTGCCGATCAAATGGAGCGCGACGGAAGGCGTGGCTTGGAATGTCGAGGTGTCGGGGCGCGGATGGTCATCGCCGGTGCTCAGCAAAGGGCGGCTTTATCTGACGAGCGCCGAGACGGACACGGCCAGCGGCGATGTCACGCTGCACGCGCTCTGCCTCGATTCGAAGGATGGACACGTCCTGTGGGACACGGAAGTGCTGCGCCCCGATCCGGGCAAGGTCGCCGCGATGCATCGCAAGAATTCTCCAGCCAGCGCCACGCCCATCGTCACGGGCGACCGACTCTTCGTCCATTTCGGCCACATGGGTACCGCGGCGCTCGATCTCTCTGGCAAGGTGCTCTGGCGTCAGACGGAGCTCGATTATCCACCGACGCATGGCAATGGGGGCTCGCCGGTGCTCGTGGGAGATGCGCTCATTTTCAGCGCCGACGGGCAGAAGGATCCGTGTGTGATCGCGCTCGATGCCAAGACTGGCGTGCTGCGCTGGAAAACGGCGCGCAATTCGACGGCGAAGAAGCTGTTCTCGTTTTCCACACCGCTGGCGATCGAAGTCGGCGGAGTGAAAGAGGTGATCAGCCCGGGCAGCGGTTTCGTCGGCGCCTATGCTCCGACCGATGGCCATGAGTTGTGGCGTGTGGGGTACGGCGAAGGGTTTTCGGTGGTGCCGCGTCCCGTATTCGCGCACGGCTTGCTATTTCTCAGCTCGGGTTTTGATCGTCCCACGTTTTATGCGATCAAGCCCGAAGGCGCCGCGGGCGATGCGACGGCGACGAATGTCGCGTGGTCGATCAGCAAAGGCGCGCCAAATACGCCGTCCGCAGTGGTCGTTGGGGACGAGGTTTACTTCGTTTCCGATGGAGGCATCGCCACCTGCGCGGCAGCGAGCACTGGCGAGGTGTTGTGGAACGAACGGTTGGGCGGAAATTTTTCGGCGTCACCCGTGGCCGTCGATGGCCGCGTTTATTTTCAAAGTGAAACCGGCGTCGGGTACGTGGTGAAGGCGGGCAAAACGTACGAATTGCTGGCCACGAACGAACTCGGCGAGCGCTCGCTGGCTTCCTACGCTGTGGCGGATGGGGCGATCTACATCCGCACGGAAGCACATCTTTGGAAGATCGGGCGGTGAGGCGAAGAAAGGGACTACGGAGTTCTCTCCGTCTTTATGATTTCGGTTCCTTCACTTCCTTGACGGTCCACTTGGTGATGGTGAGGCCCTTGGAGGTGCGGGTGCTGACGGGGACGCGGGTGAGGTCGAAATCGAGTTCGCGGAGGCGGGCGCCGCTGCGGCCATCGAGGAAGACGCGGAGCGTCTTGGGCATGGCTTTCTCCGTGGGACTGATTTCCAAATAGACGATGCGCGATTTCTCGGATTTCACCAGAGGGTAAAGCTTGTCGCGGGAGAGGCCGCCGATCTGGAACTTCTTGGCGAAGGCTTTGCCGGTTTCGCCGTCCTGATAGACCATGGTGTAGAAATTCGTGTCGCCGTCCTTCGGCCAAATCGAGAGGTGGATGATCTCGCGGCCCATGAAAACCTTGTCGGCGACTTTGGAAACCTTGAGCGAGCCGTCCTTCATGATGGTGAGGACGCTGTCGAGGATGGTGCATTCGGTGACGAAATCGTGCTGGCGCCAGTTGAGGCCGATGAAGCCGTCCTTGCGGTTGACGTAGAGGCGCTGGTTGGCGGAGACGACCGCGGAGGCGTCGATCTGGGCGATCTCGTCGTAGCTGGTGCGGCGCTTGACGCCCTTGCCGTATTTGGCCTGGAGCATCTCAAACCAATCCACGGCGAAGGCGGTGAGGTTCTTGAGATGGCCCTTCGTCTCCTTCATGCCTTCCTCGATTTTCTTCATGGCCTCGTCGGCCTGGAAGCGGTTGTAGGCGGAGATGCGCTTGATGCGGATCTCGGTGAGGCGGACGATGTCTTCGTCGGTGACCTCGCGGCGAACCTGCGTGAGGAAAGGCTTCAGGCCGCCACGGATCTCGGCGAGCACGCTTTCCCAAGTCTTCGATTTTTCGATGAGGCGGTAGACGCGCTCCTCGATGAAGATGCGCTCGAGCGAATCCCAGTGCCACTGCTGCTCGAGTTCGCCGAGCTTGATCTCGAGCTCGCGTTTGAGGAGCGCCTTGGTGGCCTCGGCGCTGGCCTTGAGGATGTCGCGGACGCCGACGAAGTGTGGCTTGTCGGCGCCGGTCTCGGGATCGCGAACGATCACGCAGGCGGCGGGATTGAGCTGCACCTGGCAACTGGTGAAAACGTAAAGCTGCTGAATGACCTTTTTGGGTTCGGCCCCCGGCGGAAGATGCACGAGGATCTCGACCTTGTCGGCGGTGTTATCGTCGACGTGCTTGATCTTGATCTTGCCCTTGGCGTTGGCCGCGAGGATCGACTCGATGAGCGACTCCGTCGTGACGCCATAGGGGAGCGCGGTGATGGCGAGCAGGTATTTCGAGCGTTCCTCGATCGTGGCGCGGACCTTCACCTTGCCGCCGCGCTCGCCGTCGTTGTA
>NZ_JBDUCX010000235.1:0-10753 GCF_040003245.1 Chthoniobacter sp. | reverse complement strand
TCGAGGTGGGATCGAGGTGGGATCGAGGTGGGATCGAGGTGGGATCGAGGTGGGAGGAGGAGCGGGAGCGCGGGGAGTCCACTGGGAGCGGCGGTTTTCCAACCGCTGGGTGTCGCACCAGCGCCCCCCCTGAAAAGATGGCGCTTCGCGGCTGGCTCGGTCGGGGATTGGGAAATCGCCGCTCCCAGCGGGTGCCGTCCGAGGCGTCGGTGGCGGTAGATCTGGGTCGGATGCGTGCACATGGCCCCATTGAAACATACCTCGCGCTAAAAAGTGCATCGCTCCATTGGTTCCATTGGCTCCATTGCGGAAAATCCATCCGCTATGTCTCATTTCCGCTGATATCAGCGTGAAGAATTCGCGATCACTTCCTAGTCCGCTTCCTTCTTACCCTTCCCGGCTTTGCTCTTCATTTCGGGGGTGGCGTCTTTCAGCGCCAGGGCGCGATACTCCTCCGTCTGCTTCTCCCACTGGGCCGCCATGTCCTTGAGACGTTCGGGTTGGGTGCTGGCCAGGTCGTTTTGTTCGCCGCGGTCCTTGCTCAAGTCATACAGTTCCCACGGGCTCTTTTCGCCGGCGGCGACGATCTTCCAGTCCCCGACGCGCAGGGCGCGGTTGCCCTCGTGCTGCCACCAGATCGAAGGGTGCGGGATCGTAATGTCCTTCGCCAGCGCGGCGGCGAGGCTTCTGCCAGGCGGCGTCGGCGTCGGTTGCCCCTCCCATGTGTCGAGACGCTTTCCACCGACGATGTCGAGCAGAGTCGGCACGACGTCCACCAAGTGCCCGGGCGTATGGCGCAACTCACCGCGCGCGGCGATACCCTTCGGCCACTCCACGATGAGCGGGGTGGCGATGCCGCCTTCATGGGTCCAAGTCTTGTGACGGCGGAAGGGCGTGTTCGCCAGGCTGGAAAAGCCGGGGCCGAGGCAGAGGAAAGTCTTGGCCGAACCGGGAGGCGCGCTGGGATCGTGGCCGTCGCCGCGCACCATCATTTCCGCACTGGCGCCGTTGTCGGAGAGGAAGAGGACGATCGTGTTCTCGTACGCGCCCATGGCCTTGATCTGCGCCAGCACGCGGCCGATCTCCTGGTCCATGCGGTCGACCATCGCCGCGTGGATGGCCATCTTGGTGGCCTGGAAGTCGCGTTGTACGTCCGTGAGATCGGCCCACGGAACGGGACGATCAATTTCCCCGGGGCCGAGCAGGGCGACATCCTTGGGGAAGGCATAGGGCGGGCCGACGCTGCGCTCGATGGGAGAGAGCGCGCAATCCACGATCCCCATCGAGCTCAGGCGCTGCCACCGCTCCTGGCGCAATACGTCCCAGCCCTTGCGGAAGCGGTCGCGGTACTTCGCGATGTCCTCCGGCCGCGCCTGCAGCGGGAAGTGCGGGCAGGTGAAGGCGAGATATTCGAAGAACGGCTGGTCCGAGTATTTCGCCGCGTGCTCCTGCAGGCACTTGATGGCGTGATCGGCGTAAGCGGTCGTCGTGTAATAGCCGCTGTCGGGTTTCACCGGCGGCAGTTTTTGATCATCCTCGAACAGGTTCTGCGGGTTGAAATTATGGTTGTGGTCCTCGATGTCGTAGGAGTGGTCGAAGCCGTTTTGCAGCGGTTTGCCGTCCACATGCCACTTGCCGGAATGGTAGGTGCGATAGCCGAGCTGCTTGAGCATTTCCGGGAGCAGCTTCGCCCAGCCGGGGCGGATGCCGCGTCCGCCGCTGATCACGCCCGGCACGGTATCGCGCCGGATCTCCTGCGCGTAGTAGCCGGTGAGCAGCGCGCCCCGCGAAGGCCAGCAGCGGGCCGTATTGTAAAATTGCGTAAAGCGCAGGCCACCCTTGGCTAGGGCGTCGAGATTTGGCGTCGCGACTTCGCCGCCGTAACAGCCGGCATCGGAAAAGCCCATGTCATCCGCGAGGATGATGAGGATATTGGGCTTCGAAGGTGCGGCGGCCCACGCCGTAGCCGCTGCGGCAAGGAGGGCGAGAGCGAAGACGGCAGGACGGCGGAGTATTGCGAGGGAGGCCATAGGGGAGAGCGTTGAAACTGTCAGGAGAGCGATGCGTTGCGCAATTCTTGAGGTCAATCTGGGGCGAGGGGAAAACTTGGGAGGCTTGAATCGGTTTGTTTGGCCTTGTCTGGCCTTGGGAAGCCAATTGAATCAGGGTCTATGCCTACGTTGATTGAGAAGCCGACGCAGATCGAGGCGGCTGGGAATAAACCGAAGATCATCCAGGAATTCATCGGACACGTAAACTCGGGCACACCGCAGGTCAGCGTGGCGCGGATGCGCAGCCCTTCGGGCTGGGTGGAGCCGGGACAGACGCCGGAGTTTGACGAATACACGGTGGTGCTGGCGGGTGCGTTGCGCGTAGAGTCACGGGATGGAGTTCTCGACGTGGGCGCGGGGCAGGCGGTGATCACGCACGCCGGCGAGTGGGTGCGCTACAGCACGCCCCATCCGGACGGCGCGGAATATATCGCGGTGTGCCTGCCCGCCTTCTCGCCCCATACGGTGCATCGCGACCTATGAGTGGCGATGTGGATTGCCGCGGAGATTGACTTAAAGAGTGCGCAATTATTAGCTGCTGCCACCCCATGAACACGGCTTCCGGCTCCGCACGTTGGCGCACGGTGATTGGTTTGGTCTTCGCGATATTCACCATGGCGACGCCGGCGCCGGCGACATGGATCGAACTGCACGACTTCAACGGCTGGTGGGCCGACGACATGCAGATCGGCGCCGTGCCGAAGATCAAGGAAGTGGTGGGCAAAAAGATGAAGCTCAGCGATGTCGCCTTTGCTCCGTCGGGCGATTGGGTCCTGCTTTTCGGCGGGAATGGATGCTGGACGAGCAACGTGGGCCTGCCCGCCTGCCAGAAGATCATCGGACTGCAATCCGGCGCGCACACTTTCAAATGCGTGGCCTTCACGCCGGGCGGCGGCTGGGTGCTGCTCTACGACCAGAACGGCTACGCGTTTGAAAACATCCCGCCGGAAGCACAGAAGGCGCTCGAACGAGTGGCGGCGGCGGGGGGCACGCTGAAGTGGATGGCCTTCACGCCCAATGGCGGCTGGTGTCTGCTGCACGGGAAAAACGGCTACGAGGCGCGCGGCGTCGGGGAGGAGTGTTTCCAAAAAATCAAGGAGACGGCGGCCCAGGGCAGCACGCTCGAAACGGTTTCCTTCGCGCCCGCTGGAGGCTGGACTCTTTTCTTCGACAAGGGCGGCTTTTTTGCCGGGGGAATTCCCAAGGCCGCTTTCAATCGGTTGGTCGAAGTGCAGAAGACAGGTGCGCCGCGCTTCATCGCGTTTGCCTCCGCGGCGGCGCAATTTGACCCGAAAGCGACATACGTGCTGGAGATGAAGCCCGCGCGTTATATTCACGCCACGCTGAGCACGGGGATCGCGCTGCCCAACGGCCAGGTCGACGAGTGGTTTCTCTACGCGCCGGAGGCGCCGAATCTCCCAGGCCAACGCGAGATGAAAACGACCTTCGAGCCGGCGGCCCAAGTCGTGCGCGACGAGAGCCCGCTGAAACGGCCGTTCATGCTCGCGCGGGTCACCGATCGTCGGAAGGAAGTGCAGACCATGCTGACGATCGATGGCACGCTCTATTCGCGGCAATTGCGTAGCCTGCCGCAGGGGCAGAGCGCGCCGGAGGTGAAGGATCTCTCGCCGGAACAGGTGCAGCATTTCACCCGGGTCAGTCCCACGAGCGACATCGAGACGCCGACTTTTCGCGAATGGATGCGGAACAACGGGCTCACGCGCGCGGCCGGTGAGAGCGACCTCGTTTTTGCGCATCGCGTGTTTGCCTTCATCAAGCACCACAACACCTATCAATGGCCGACCGAGAATCACACCGCGACGCAGGTCTGCACCACAGGCCAGAGCGACTGCGGCGGGTTATCGGCGCTCTTCACCGGCGTGATGCGGGCGAATGGTATTCCTGCGCGCTTGCTCGGCGGGCGCTGGGCGTCATCGCAAAAGCCGGGGAACAAAACCGGCGATTACGGAAACTGGCATGTGAAGGCGGAGTTCTTCGCGCGCGGCGTCGGCTGGGTGCCGGTGGATGGCTCGAGCGCGCTGGCCGATCCCAATGGCGAGAACACCTTCTTTGGGAATGATCGCGGCGACCACGTCGCCTTCATGCTGGATGAAGACGCGGTGGTGAATTCCTTCATCACCGGCCCGCAAAAGGTGCCGCTGCTGCAGGGCATCATCTATTGGTGGCGCGGCAAAGGAAACGGCAAGGACACCCGCTTCGACGAACTCTGGACCGTGCAGCAGGAAAAACTGTAAGGCGGGCGCTCTCGGGGAGCGTTCGTTTAAACTGAGTGCCCGCGCATGCGGTCGAGGATGTTGCGGGTGATGCGTTGCACACGGGCGTCCGGGCCGAGGGGCTCGGTGTAGACCTTGGGGCGGACGTAGCCGGGCGGGGCGCTAAGGCCGTCGGCCCACCAGCAGGTGGCGGCGTTGAAGACGATGTTGCCTTTGGGGCCGGGATAGAGAGTGGCGGTGTAGGTGCCGTCGTTGAGTTTGCCGGGCGCACTTTGCGTGGGGCCGGTGGCGATGACTTCGAGGCCGGGAATCGGAGCGGGATCGCCGTGCCATTCCCAGCCGATGAGGCCGGGAATGCCGTCGCCCTTCTTCATGCCAGTGCCCTCGTAGATCCAATGCTCCGGTTGCGTGCAGATGAAGTCGGCGCCGCCGGTCACGGGGCCGGTGCTGTGCGCGCCGGTGAGTTCATTGGCGTACGGGCGTTCATGCGCAAGGTCGCTCATGTGCTTGAAGTCGCGGGTGCCGTGCGGCGGGCCGAAGACACCCACCCGCTCGAAGCCACGCACTTTCTCGGCGAAGGCCACGCGGCCGCAGACCGCGTTGCCGGAGAAGAAGCCGGCGTTCACCCCGGCAGCGACGGCGGCCTGGACGTTGTCGAACATCTCGCGGGTCCAGTACTCATCGTGCCCGACGCTGAGGAACGCTTTCGCGCGCCGCAATCCGCGGGCATCGAAATGGGTGTCGAGATTCGAGATGTAGCTCACATCGTAGCCGAGCGATTCCATCCAGAAGGCGAAGGGGAACTCCCAGAGCAGGAACTCGCCGGAGCCCGTGGAGAGCGGCGCGTCCATGATCTGGCAGTATTTGCCGTAGGGGCGGTTGTAGCTGACCTGCACGCCACCGCCCCAGTACCAATGCTCGGTGCCGTCGTCGTAGAGCGCAAACTGCGACGGCCAGCGGTTGTAGGCCTGCCAGGTGTTATCGCTGCACTGGAAAAGGAAGTCCGCCGCGCGGTCGTCGCGGACGATGAAGATGACGTAGCTGTCGGTGCCATCGAGTTCGGCAGTGAGCTTGCCGAGATAGACGCCGCTCGTCCAATCGGCCGGGATGCGCAGTTCGGTACAGGCTTCCCAAGCGGTGTTGCACAGGCGCTTGGGACCGATCTCGGGATCCGCCTGCGTGCGCCCCTCGAAGCGGCCGAGCGAACGCATCAGGCGCCCGCCCGTGCCGCCATAGTAGCCGAGGCGAAAGACATCGAGCTTGAAGGGCGACGGCGGGCTCGTGCTGACGTGAAAGGTGATCGTCTCGCCGGCCCGCACGCTCGACTTCGACGCGTAGCCCTCGATCCACGGGCAGCGATATTTGCTTTCCGTCTCAATGCGCGGGTGGGCGAGCATCCAGTCGCGCGTCCCGGGTTGCGAATTCTCGCGCTGGATGGGGTTGTCCGCCGGCGTGCCGATCAGCGATCCCGGCAGCAACACGGCCGCGCCCAGACCGGCGGTCCGCTTGAGGGCATCACGACGAGAGATTTTGAGCGGGTTCACTTTCGACTGCGGAGGTAGGCGACGAGGTTGAGCAACTCAGGCTCAGTCAGCGTCTGGTCGAGTCCCACGGGCATGAGGCTGGTGGGCAACTGCGTGTCGGCGGTGATTTGCTCGTGGCGGATGTTGTGTTCCTGGCCGCCGATGTCGACCAGCAGGATGCCTTCCGCGGTGTGGCTCTTGATGATGCCAATGAGCGTCTCGCCACCCGCGCACTCGATGGCATGGGCCTCGTAATCGCGGGCCAGCGTGGCGCTGGGAAAGATGACGGATTCCAGGATGTCAATCTCGCGCCGGATGGAGCCGATGTGCGAGAGGTTCGGCCCGATCGAGCGGCCGACGTCGCCGATCTGATGGCAGGCGATGCAACTGCCCCGCCCGGTCTCGAAGAGCTTCTTTCCTTCCTCGGGTTTCCCTTCGGCGATGGCTTTCTCCGACAGCGGCCCGAGCCGGCGGCGCTGGCCCTCGACCGCGGCCTCGGCCTTATGCAAGGCGGGCAGAAGCGTCTGCTCGAAGATCTCCGGCGGGTAGGATTGGTAGAGCGTGCGGAAGACACTTTCCTGCACTGAAGCAAGCACCGGCGAATTCACCAAGGCTTGCGCGAATGCTTTACCCACTTCCGGGTCCTTGCCCTTGCTCACCGCGCGGATCGCCTCGCGCAATTCGACGGGGCCGAGGGTGGCGAACTGCGGGGCGAGAGCCATTTGCTGGTCGTGCGTCAGCGCGGCCGAGCCGAGCATGGTGGCGGCCTGGATGCGGGCGCTGGCGGGCGCTGCTTCGTTACCGGCCGTCTTGAGCAGGAGAGTGAACGACTCGGGCTCCAGCTTTAGCCCGCCGGCCATCGCGTCGAGAGCGTGCAAGCGCAGGGTCAAAGACTGCTTGTCGTCCCTGGCGAGTCTCTCCAGCGCGGCGCGGAACTGCGGGTCGTGGAGTTTTTTGACCGCGGCGAGGACACCCGACAGATCGCCCGGCGCGGCGGACTCCAATTGCGATTGCAGCAGCGGGAGCCACGCGGGCTTGCTGGCGGTGCCCGTTTGTTGGGCCACGGCGTGCCATGCGACGCGTCGGACGGGAAGCGAAGCGTGCGCGAGCATCTTGCCGAGTATTTCCTGCGCTGCCGGCTTCGCCAATTGTGGACCGACCACCGCTTCGAGCACGCGCAGGTGAGCGTCCTCGAGGGTGGCACCCTCCAGCCAATGGGCAAATTCGTCGTGCAGCAAAGTGACGCTGTCGGGCTGACGCGCGACCACCTTGATCGCGGCCGCGGCAAGGTCGTGGTCCGGAGAAGAGAAATAGCGGGTGGCCAGCGTCACGATCTCGCGCGCGTTCGCGGCGCCATTCGAGCCCTGGTCGCTGAGCAGCAGGAGACGTCGGACGAGCAACGGATTTTGCGCCTCGCGTAAATTGGGTAACAACGGGAGATCTGTGCGCAGCGCGGCAAACATCGCACCGTGCTCCACGGCCGGCTCCAGCGGCTCCGCAAGCAAGGCGAGGAGCGCCTTCGCGGTCTTTTCGCCACCGATGCGGCGCAAGGCAATTTCATCGCAAGCAGCCAAGCGCTCCTTGGGCGATGCGGAAGTCAGTGCGGCGATCAGTTCATCCTCGCTGCGCGGCGCGGTCCTGGCGACGGGCGGCGCAGTGGGCTCCGCTTTCATCCGGCCCGGGCGCTTGATGCGATAGACCGCACCCATGATCTCCGGCTTGGCGGTGAGGCTCGACGGGCAACCGATGCGGAACCATCCCCCGGTATCGAGGACGAGCAATGAGCCGTCGCGGTCCTCGATGACATCGGTGAGATGCGCATCGGGCGAGTTGAGCTTGAAGAACTCGTGCTCGCGTGTGCGGTAGGTCGCGCCATCGGGGATCAGTGCCATGCGCGCGACCCGCTGCGTGTTGAAATGGGTGATGAAGATCTGCCCTTTCCACTCGGGATTGAGAGCGCCGCTCTGCAGCAGGCACATGCCGGAAACGGCGACGTGGCCAAAGTTGTGAATGACCGGCAGATCGACGGTGCGGGGCAGGCCGGCGATGGCCTGGAGTTGATCGGGGCGCGGATAGACACCGCCGTAGAGCCAGTGAACAAGCACGTCGCCGCGCGGCTGGCTGTAGAAGAGATTGACCGCGCCGATGATGTCGCCCGCGGGCGTGAAGACGATCTCCACGGGGTTGTCGGCGCTACCCAAGGAATGCCACTGGATATCGGTGCCATCGGGATTGCAGGACCAGATGCCGGAGGCGAGACCGTCGTGGACGAGCGTGCCGTCTTTCTGCACCACGTGATGGCCCTTGCGACCGTGGCACCAATAGAGGCGGCCATTGATGGGATTGAGAAAGGGGCCGTGAATGTCGGCGGCGTTGCCGGTGTAGTCGAAGCCGCCGACGATCATCTCGCGCTGGTCGGCGACGCCGTCGCCATCGGTATCGGTGAGTTTCCAGATACCAGGGGGCGAGGCGACGTAGAGCGAGCCGTTGAGCCAGCAGGCACCTTGCGGAAAGGTCATCTTATCGGCGAAGACGGTCACCTTGTCGTAGTGGCCGTCGCCCTTGGTGTCGGTGAGTTGGAGGACGCGATTGGGAAGCTGTTTCTCGAGTTCGTCTTTCTTGAGGTTCAGGCCGGCGGCGTCGCCGACGTAGAGGCGGCCGCGATCGTCGATGCAGCCCATGATCGGGTGGCGGACGAGTGGCGCGCCGGCGGCGACCTCAAGGGTGTAGCCGTCGGGCAGCGTGGCGGGGGGGATGTCGGCGGCGAGGAGGCTCGAGGTAAGGAGGGCGAGCAGCGGAGTGAGGAGGGAAGCTTTCACGACGGGAATGCGAAAACGTAAAGTTATCATCGGTTTTATCCGAAACGATGAAATTCCTTTGACGGGTTTTCCCGGGGTTCTCGGAGGAGTCTGCGAGATGCCTACGGGTTACCAGGCAAAAACCCGTCGCCCTGTCGGCAATGTCGCTGGTTAAGCGACGGGATCCTTCGACTTCGTTACACTCCGCTCAGGATGACACGCAAAGAGGGGGGCGATGAGGCCCTGTGATGAACCGCGACGCTCTACTTCGTCTTCTTCTCCAGCGGGTTCTCCTTCAGGATTTCGTCCACCATGTAGAAGATGTTGCGGTCCTTGATTTGCTCGCGGACGCGCTTCACGTCCTCGGCCTTGACGAAGTTGAGGTCGTTGCCGAAGGACTGGCGGACAAAGGAAATGACGGCGGCGATTTCCTGGTCATTGGCGAGTGGGCCGAAGCCGGGCATCGGCGGCGTGTTCTTCACGGGACCGTAATCCTTGCCCTGGAACTTGAGCGGGCCGTAGAGACCCTTGAGCGCGATCTTGATCATGCGCTCGTCGTCTCCCAGCCACTCGCTTTTCGCGAGCGGCGGATAGATGTTCTCGATGCCCTTGCCGTCGGCTTGGTGACACGTCACGCAGTGCGCGTCGCGATTGAAGACCTCATGGCCAAGGTCATACATCTTCTGTTCGTCGGCGGTGAGTTTTTTGCGGGTCGGACCGTACTTCGCGTCGGGCACGGCGCGGAGACGCGCGGCGAGGATGGGATCGCTCTTGATGAGGTCCCCGGCCTCGGGCAGCGAGCCGAGCTGCTTCATCGTCTCGCGGAAGCAGTAGTCGATGTAGTAGTCCTTCTCGGGCATAACGACCTTGGCGAGTTCGATGGCCTTGGGCACGTCCTGGCCCTTGACGAAGCTGAGCGCGCGCACGGCTTCGAGACGGACGCGGGGCGCGGGGTCGCGGATGGCGGCATCGAGCAGCGCGAATGAGTTCGGCACGCGGTCGCTCCAGTAGCAGAGGACGCGCACGGCCTGGGCGCGGGCCCGGGGCTCGGGAGATTTCAGCACGGCGTTGAGCAGGCCGAGGTTCACGACATTGTGCCACTGGTGGACCCACAAGGCCTCGAGACGATTGTGCTCGTAGTTCGGATCCTTCTTGTCGAGCGCCTGCTCCCATTTGTCGACGGCGGCGATGACCTGCTTCGTGTCATGCGTGTCGAGTTCGATCTTGGCGCGCTGGCGCACGTTGTCCTCGTGCTCCTTCAAAAGCTCGAGCAGGTTTTCGATGCTCTCGCCGTAGATCTTCTTCGGCTGGAGCAACGGACGCGAGGGATAGGTGATGCGGTAGATGCGGCCATGCTGGTGATCGCGGTTCGGATCGCGCAGGTGATGCTGGAGGTGGCCGATGAGCATCTGCGACCAGTCCAGGAAATAGAGTGAGCCATCGGGCGCGACGGCGATGCCGCTCGGGCGGAAGTCCGGATTGCCCTCGTGCTCGTCGTCGCCGAGGAGGCCCTCGACGAGAGGGTCAATCGTCTCGCCCTTGAGCCCCGAGCCGTCCTCGGAAATCTTCGCGCGGAAGATGCCCTGAAACCCGATGACGTTCGTATTCAGGAACTGCCCCTGCCAGTCATCGGGGAAATGGCCGCTGCTGAGAATGTTTGTGCCAGGGGTCGGGCGCGAGGGGCGGTTCCAGAACTGCTTCATGCTGGGATGCGCGCCGCTGTCGAGGTGGCCGCTGAAAGCCGGCGCGAAATACGACGCGTTGCCGGTGGCGTCGGTGATGATGTCATTGCCCCAGTAGTCGAACACGCGCCCGTGCGGATTCGCGAAACCGTAGGGCACGTAGCGCTCGAAGTTCGACGTGCGCGGCTCGAAGCGATAGATCGCGCCGTTCACATTGCGCACCGGCCCGTTGAGCGTCTCGACATTCGTGCGATGGAAAACGCCGTCGCTGAAATACACCGCGCCGCCCGGCTCGTAGCAGATCGAGTTCGTCTCGTGATGCGAGTCCGCGGCGTCCAGACCGGTGACGATGCGCTCCTTCCAGTCGGCCTTCAGCCCCTTCCCGCTCGTGTCGCGCAGGAACCACATGTCCGGCGACTGCATGACGATCACGCCGTCCTTATAGAGCTGGAAGCCGGTGGGGCA
>NZ_JBDUCX010000234.1:0-10851 GCF_040003245.1 Chthoniobacter sp. | reverse complement strand
GACATCTACGCCGACGAACGCGTCGGCGGCAAAGTCGTGCTGACCATCATGGACGCGCTCATCGCCCAATACGCCAGCGGCCCGCGCTTCAATCCGAACTACGCCTTTCCCTACCACACCATCTACGCCAGCAAAGATCCGCTGGCCCTCGACTCCAACGCTTTCCGTCTCATCGAAGGCTGGCGCAAAGAGGCCAAGCTCCCCTCCATCGCCGAGCGCGCCCAGTGGCTGCGCGAAGGCGAGCAAATGGGCCTCGGCCATTTCGCGGAGAACAAGATCCTTCTCCACCCCGTCGATCCGCAGTAGGTCGCTTTAGGACTTCCGGCGCGCACACCAACGCTGCCCCATCGTGCGGTAGGCCGTCTCCACATCTCTCGCGAAACAAACAGCGCCCGTCAGCGGCGAGGCGGGCATCTGAGCGCGGAGAGTCGTTTGCAACTGCCGGAGGCGAGGACGGATTGACGAACAGGTATTATGGGAGGAACTCACACCGAGCTATCTCGCTATGAGACCCGGGAATTGCATCATGATTGTGAGTTGCGATTAAAAGCCCTCGTCAACCGGCACTGCGCTTGCTGGATCTACGTTGTGGACTCCCCAGGTTCTCCAACCAGGCCCTTTTCTCTCACGCTCAAACGCGCGCTACTGACCGCGCTTGTGGGCGCGATCTCTATCCACACGGTAAGCGTGGCCGATCCTATTGGAGGAATTCCAAGCCTCCCCCCGGGTCTCGATCCCCCGCCTTCAACACCAGTGTCCGTAGCACCTGTCGAGAAACGCCATTCACCGAACGAAAAACCCGACAAGCTGTTTCGGGCTTTTGTGGCCGCTTACCAGGCAAAGGAGCAGTGGAAAGCTTCGGATGCCGCGCACGCCCTCGTCCTCCAGCGGGAACGCGCTCTGCCGGTCCTGCCAAAAGTCCTGCAATTCGTCAAAGCTGTGCCCACGGACACGGTAGCGGATGGACAATCCTCAATGTACTGGAACGATGCCGCAAAAATCCTCGCTTCACTAGGCCCTGTCTCCGCGGTGCCGCTCGCCGACATGATCTCCGCCGGCGAGGCAAAAAACGCGTCCGTCCCGATCGGCGTCATTCGCACCGGCACGAACGTCATCGGAGCAAACGCCCAGGTCACCGAGGATCTCATCTTCACGTCCGTTCCTGTCTCGCGTTTCGACGCGATCGCCGATGCCTTCCGCCAGCTCTCAGTGGAGGCCATGCCAGCGGTGCCGAAGCTTATCAAGCTCATGGATTCTCCTTCCTGGGAAATTCGTGCCGAGGCGTGCCGCTGCATTGCGCCGATCGGTCCTCGAGCCAGCGCCGCTACGTTGCGGCTTCAGGCCTTGTGCGGCGATGTGGATGCGCACTGTCGCCAGGAAGCCCTGGCTGCACTGGCGCGGGTGGAGATCGATCCCCCGCGCGTGGTGCCGCTGCTGGCCAGTGCGCTTTCTGATAGCTCCGAAGATGTGCGACGGGAGGCCCTCAAGATCATTGCCGCCATTGGCCTACCCGCCGCTTCATTGTCCGACCAGATCCTTGCCCGTCTGGCCCGCACCGATCTGGACCCCGCAAAACTGCAAGGCGCCGAGGAGAAGTTCCTTGGTCCTCAGCTCAAGGAGACCGAACTCGGAGAAATATTGCGGGCTCTGGGAAGCTCCGGTTTGCGAGACGCGCAGCAATGCGATCTGCTCGTCGATCTGCTCACCCGCCCGGACGCGAGAATTAACGCCCAAGTTCGCCGCGCCATGGGAAAGTTCCTGAGCGACGCGGGCTCCAGTGCTCATCCCGCGATCGAGCGCTGGGTGCGAGCGACTGTGGATACCGACGACGAAACGCAAATCGTCGCAATGACCACCGCCGCCCACGCCAGACCCATGGAAGAGGGGTTCATGCGAAAAGTCTTCGAGCGAGCCAGCGTATTCCAAAAGAAATACATACCGGCGCAACCTTCGGCTCGTGAATGGCTAACCGGCGGCGCAGCTCCCCGGCAACGTTCACCGATGGAAGAGGCGGCTCGGGAACTTTTATATGCGCTCGACCGATGGGAGGTCGAATGGAGCAAAACGCGGCCCACCAATGGATCTCCTTTGCCGGAGTCGACCGCATCGACGGCAGAGGTCGAACACCTGATCGCCCAGTTCACGGCGGGCAACGAAGACGAACGCATTGAGGCCGTCCGGTTCTTAGGACAGATCGGCCCTCAAGCCGGCGCGGCCGTACCGGCTCTTCAATCATTCGTGGAAAGCTGGCAGTTTTCCATTTCCCCTCCTGACTTGAATGCCATCGAGGGCTGCTACGTCGCCCTCGCTCGCATTGCCGGCGATCCGGAACGTTGGATTCAAGATGCGGAAAAGCGCATCCTTGTCCCGATGCTCGCCCTCCCAAAGCGCGATGTTTGGGCGATGGGCAGTTTCACAGTCGCGATCAGAGACATCGGTGGCTCGCGCGCCTTTCCACACCTGATCCGCTGGATGAATGGCGACGACGCGGCCTTTGCGAGAGAAGCGATGGAAAGCGTGATTGTTCACGGTGCAAGCGATTCGGATTGGGCGGTGCAGGGGCTTCCCATCATCCTCAAAAATCGGAATTTTGATGTCGATCACCACCACCGATTTGCTCAATTCGTCACCGCAGCTGGACCTGCGGGAGCCCCGGCCATGAATGTTCTCGTTGGCTGTGTGGAGAAATATCGCCGGCGAAGCACTGACCCTGTGGAACAGGAGAAATGGGGCAAATCCGGGTGGTCGCGCTACTCGGGGGCGTCGGAAAATCAGCTACGCGAACTCCTGGCCGCTTTCCGAGCCATCGGTGGCACGGAGGCACAAAAGGCGGTGCCTGTGCTGCTGAAGCTGTATGAAGAGGAGCCGGTGGACGGAGAGTGGGCGCCGCTTTATGGAACGCCGCTACGCTGCGAGATTCTCGAAACCCTAAGGTTGCTCGGAGTAGACATTTACCGGCAGGCGGCGAAATGGGTTCCAAAACTAAGTGGCTCGTTGGAAACCGCCTACCCCGTACGGGAACGCCTCATCGAGCTGGGCGCCTACGGCAAGCTGGCCACGCCGGCGTTGCCGGCAATCATTCGCTATACTCGCCTGAATTCTGACAATCGCCAGGAGGCGCTCGACGCCCTTGCCAAAATCGCACCGGACGACGCGCGGGTAAAAGCACTCCGGCACGTGGCGCATTTCGACCGGAAACCGGAATAGAAACAGTGCGGCAGGATGATGCACGTCTACCTCGGCGCGTGCTGCCCGCAATCAGGAGATAGTGCCAGGCTAGCACGGTCGACCGCGCATTAGATGCCAGAGCGAGATCAGAGGTTCTTCGCAAGCTCAGAATGACGGGTAGGAGGGGCGCGCTAGCAAGTTCAGGAGGTGGTCCAAGCACTGAGCACTTCCGAGCGCCGCGGACGTTGACGCTACTTCCGGCGAGCCCTTACCCTCGCGTTCCCCCATGAACACTCCCCTCACCCGCTTCCTCCGGCTGTTCTCCCTCCTTTTCGTCGCGGCGATCTCCGCTTCCGCCCAGGATTTCAAAGTCGGTGTCGGACGCGCGGATATCACACCCACCGAGCCGGTGCGTCTCGGCGGTTATGCCTCGCGCACCAAGCCTTCCTCGAATGTCGACGCGCGCCTTTTCGCCAAGGCGCTGGCCATTCGGGATTCCACGGGCGCGACCACGCTCATCATCACCGCCGACACCATCGGCACACCGCGCTGGTTCAACGACGAACTGGCCACGCGCCTCGAGCAGGAGCTGAAGATCGACCGCGCGCACTTCCTCTTCTGCTGCTCGCACAGTCACTCCTCGCCCGTCGTCCACGGCGCCCTCACCGAAATGTACGGCCTGGACGAGAGCGAGGCGAAGGCGACGGAGAAATACACGCTCTTTTTCCTCGATCAATCCGTCGAAGCGGCGAAGTCCGCCGTGAAAGATCTCGAACCCGCCGCCCTGTCCTTCGGACGCAGTGAAGCTTTCTTCGCCGGAAACCGCCGGCAATTCGGCCCCAAGGGAGTCGGGTTTGGCATCAATCCCAACGGTCTCGTCGACCGCGATGTGCCGGTGTTGCGCGCCGTGCGCGAAGATCGCACGACCAAGGCCATCCTTTTTGGCTACGCCTGCCATTGCACCACAGCCGGGCCAAATGACGAGATCAGCCCCGACTGGGCGGGCTACGCGGAGGAGGAACTGGAGCATACCTACACCGGGGCCACGGCGCTTTTCATCACGGGCTGCGGCGCCGATGCGAATCCCAACCCGCGTGGCAGCCTCGCGCTGGCCCACGCGCACGGCCTTCAACTCGCTGGGGCCGTGGCCCGGGCGCTGAGCGAACCGATGCTGACCATCAGCGGCCCGATCTCCGCAGCCTTCGATCGCGTGGACCTCCCGGTCGACAAGACGCCTGACAGGGCCTACTACGAAGCCAAGCTCCTGGAGAAACCTCCCGCCACCCAACGCTATGCCCAGCGGTTTCTCGACCGCATCGCCCGCGGCGAGCCGCTCGCCACCAGCTATCCCGCGCCCGTGCAAGTCCTGCGCTTCGGCAACTCACTCACGCTCATCGCCCTGAGCGGTGAGGTCGTCGCCGACTACTCCTCCCGTCTCAAGCGCGAGCTGCCCGGTGAGCGGCTCTGGAACGCCGGTTACTGCAACGACGTCTTCGCCTACGTCCCCTCCATGCGCATCCTCACCGAGGGTGGTTACGAGGCGGACGCCAGCATCATCTACTACGGCCTGCCCACCCGCTTCGCCCCAGCGATCGAAGACACGCTCATCAACAAAGTCCTCGACCTGGTCAAGCGCACCGGCGGCACGGTCCCGGCCCCGGCGAAGAAATAGCCACTCACACGGGACCGGAGCGACGCGGAGCAGATTCCCTGGAAGATCCCGACAAGAGGAAAGACCCGATGAAAACTTACCATTGCGGTCAGAAAATGGAGCTGACCGCAATGGTAAATGGAAATTTCAATCCACGTCAAGTCCTCCCTTGAACGCACGGCGGTTGTCCTTTTGAGACTTCGCCTGCATATTTTTTTGAGGTGCCGTTTCCGTTCAGAACTCAATCACTGGACGCTACTTAGTCTGCGGCGCCGTTGTCGATGAAGGGCGGCTTGCGCAGGAAAAGATTTTCTACCGATCCGAATTGCGCTACAGCCCGCGTGTCCATGCTCCACTTCACGCCTGCGGGATCTGCTCGCTCGACGTTGGTGAACAGGCTGGTGGCTCTCGCCGCCGCCGCCACGGGTTTCCTCCCCCTCGTCTCGGAAGCCGGCGCGATCACGCCGGCCGACCGCTATCCCACCGCCGACGATCAGTACGAACTGCAATTGATCAATCAGGCCCGGCTGAGTGCCGATGGCCTGACCGTCCTCCATACGCTGGTCAGCAATAACCTGAATGCCATTACGCCTTCCACCACCGAAACGGCCCAGGATGGGACGCCATGGAAAGCCAATTTCTGGGTCAGCTCGATCCCGGAAATCGCCTACGCGATGAACTTCTACCACGTCCATCCCGGCGACCTGAAAAAGCAATATCTCGACCTGCAATTGCCGGGCTTTCCGCTGGCGTGGAATAGCAAACTCGGCAACACGGCGGCGGGCTACGACGATCTCGTGCTGGCCAATCAAGGCGCCGGACCCGGATGGCCGCACGATCTCGATCCCTATTCCAAGAACGGCACGTTCGATGACTTTGCCCAGCGTTATCTGGATGGCGGTTACGGTCCGCTCGCCGACCTGGACGCGTTGTCGGAAAATATTCTCGCCGATGGCTACAACAACGCCCGGTCGCGCTTTGCCGGTTACATGATCGACTGGGGCAACACTCCCGATGGAATCCAGGATCAGGATCCGAATTTTGGTTCCCATCGACTCACGCTGATGGACGATGGATTGTCGGAGGTCGGCATTGCGACCAAGCCAGGCTGGGACGCCGGAAAGTATTCCAATGTCGAGGAGTTCGGCGACCGCGCTTCGCCGCCGCCCGCCATCGTCGGCGCCGTCTATGTGGACTTCGATAAGAATGGCACTTACACGCCGGGCGAAGGCGTCGCCAGCGCCACCGTCAGTGCCCAACCTACCACCGGGGGCACGACCTTGCAGACGCGCACTTTTCGCTCGGGTGGCTATGTCCTGCCCGTTTCCAAGGCGGGCACTTACACCGTCACGGTGAAGGGCACGTTTGGCACCGTGAGCGCTGGGGCGGTGACGGTTGGGACGCGCAACGTGGCCTGCAATATTCTCTGCTCGAAGGGCCAGCCGTTCTCGGATTTCAACAGCGATGGCCGGCCGGATATCCTGATCGCCAATCTAAACAACGGTGTATCGACGATCTGGTATCTCAATAGTGGTTACCCGGCCGGCCAGCACCCCGGGCCGTTGATCCCGGTCGGCTGGACGGTGGTGAGCGTTTCCGACCTCAATGGCGACGGCTATCCCGACTTTCTGCTCTATCTCCCCGCCTCCCGGCGCGTGGTCATGTACTACCTGCACTTGAACTCCTATCTCGGCCAGGCGGACGGGCCCACCGTCCCCACCGGCTACACGCTCATCGGGGCGGAGGATTTCAATCGCGACGGCCAGATCGACTATCTGCTCTACAACGCCGCCGCGCGGCAATCCGCCATCTGGTATTTAAACGGGACCACCAAGATCGGCACCGCCACCGGACCGTCGCTCCTCGCCGGCTGGTCCATCGCCGGCGTCGGTGATTTCAATTCCGATGGCTGTCCCGACCTCGCTCTCTACAACAGCACCACCCAGCAGACGCAGATCTATTATCTCAACGATGCCAAGGTCCTCGGCAAAGCAAATGGCCCCACCATCCCCGCCGGCTGGGCACTCGTCGGTGTCGCCGATTTCGATGCCGAGGGGCACCCGGATTTTCTCCTCTCCAATAATACCACGGGCGAAACGCGGATCCTATTTCTGAAAGACACGACGCTGCTTCGGACGCTCAATACGCAGACGGTCCCCGCGGGCCAGAAGCTCATCTCGCCCTGATCGGAGCGGCTTCCCCGTTACTTCACCTTCGGCGCATCGAAGGTGGTGCCGTTCTGCGTATGCACCGCCTTGATCACCTTGCCGTCCTCGCCTTTCACGAAGCGCACGCTCGCCTTGACCACCCGCCATTCAAAGCTGTCCGCCGCCGTGGGAAAAATCGCGAGCTCCGGCTGGCCGGTGAGTTGGGCAAAGAGTTGCTGATCGTCGCGCTTCACCGTCATTACGGCGAATAGCCCGTACTGATACTGCCCGACAAAGGCATCGAGTTGTTCGGGAGTGAGGTGAACCGGATCCTCCGCCAGTCGTGGAGCACGAAAAGTATTGCCGCCCTGCGTGTGCTGCGCGGCGATGACCTCGCCCTTGTCATTGCGCACGAAATGCACGCGGGCATCGGCGATCTTCCAGAAAAACTCATCCACGCCCTTGGGAAAAATCTCGAACTTGTTCTGCCTGGTGAGTCGCGAAAACAGGCGGTCGTTATCCACCGTCACCGTCATGATCGCTCCCTGGTAGTCGTAGCGCCCGACATACGCCGCATACGTCCTGGGGTCGACGCTCTTGTCCTCCGCCAGTGGCGGAAGCCTGGCGATTTCCTCGGCGAGAAAGTGCCCAGGCATCGCATGCGTGATCACTGCGGGAGTGAGGCTCGGCGCGGACGGCATGGCATTGGCGAGGGCCACCAGGGTCACATGTTGCTGCGGCAGCCACATCAAGTTGCTCGACCAGCCGTGCAACCCACCATTGTGCCAAATCGTCGGGAGCCGCTCGATCTCGGACACGACAAGGCCGAAGCCATAGTTCAAGCCGTCCACGCCAGCAGGCAGCGGATTTGGCGTCGTCATGGTCTTAAGCGACTCGGCATTCACCACCCGCCCGCCGTGCAGCGCCTCGGTCCAGCGAAAGAGATCGCCCACCGTGGAATAAATCGCGCCGGCACCACCCGCCCACGACATGTCCCAATCGACCGGCGAGGTCGCCACGCCGTTGTTCACCGCATAGCCGCGCGCGGCCGCGGGCGGCGGCGCGGCGTTCACGTAAATGCCGGTGTCCTTCATCTCCAGCGGCTCGAAAAAGGTGGCGCGCAAATAATTGGCCAGCGATTGCCCGGAAACCTTGGCGACGATTTCACCGAGCAGAAAATAGCCGGAGTTGCAGTACTTGAAATTCGTTCCCGGCGCGAACTCCGGCGCATCCTTCGACATCGAGGCGATCAGGTCCGCCGGCGCGATGGGCTTCGTCACCCCGGCAAGGAAATCCGGCCGGTCCGTGTAGCTGTGCAGACCGGAGGTGTGCGTGAGCAAATGGCGCAACGTGATCTTCGACGCATTCGGAATATCGGGAAAATATTTCGCCAGCGAATCGCTAGTCGACAGCTTGCCCTGCTCGGCCAGCTTCATGATGGCGGCGGCGGTGAATTGCTTCGTCACCGAGCCGATGCGGAATTTTGTCTCCGGCCTGATCGGTGTTTTCTTCTCCACGTCGGCCAGCCCGTAGCCCCCCTGGAAAAGAATCTTCCCATCGCGGGCCACCAGCACCGCCACGCCTGGCATGTCCGCCTTGGTCTCGGCCCGCAGATGCTGCTCCGCCCATTCTTCCGGCGTCTCGGCGAAGAGTCGAGGCAGGAGCAACCCGGCTAGAAGCGAAACGCGAAGGAGGAGCAAGATCATGGGAGCAAAGGGGGTGACACAGGAGGAATAAGCCGATGCCCAGGCTTGTTACAATCCATCCTTCCAGTGGCCCCCTGCGCGGCCCCTGCCGATTCAACTCAACTCAGCAACCAGTACAGACAACATTGAAATTCAGAAGGTCGTCCACAAACCCGAGCAATTCCGAGGGCGATACCGGCTTCGGCAATGTGGGCACCCGTTCGGCCGCTGCTTCGGCCCGGGTCAGGCCACCGGTCACGAACGCGATCGGCACGCCACGCAAGCTGGGCTCCCTCTGGAGCCTGGACGCGACGTATCCGCCATCGGTGCCGTCGATCTCCTTGTCGAGGAGGATCAGGTCGGGGCGAAACTCGAGCGCCGCCTCGACCGCATGGGCGCCACAGGATTCCTCGCGCACCACATAGCGGCCGGTGCCTTCGAGAATGATTTGGAAGATGGTGGTCAGCGCGACCTCATCGTCCACATGGAGAATGCGGAGGGCGTTCATCGGCCGCGGAGATTGCGGCGGCGCGGGGTGGCTGGCTGCCGGACAAACACATTGAGGAACAACGCCACACGGGCCGAGTCCGGGATGGTATCAGGAGGGGTCTGACGGATGATTTTCATAGGTGCCTTTGATAAAGCCTCAGCCGTGCCCACGCCCATCGGGGAGACTAAGTAGATTGCACCGGGGAAATCCCGCACACCAGTTAACTCCTCGATCAACACGGCCGTCGCGTCCCAGTCAGATCTTCGCTGTCCAAGTCCCAGCCCCCGTCCCGGAATACGCCCCTGCTACTCGTGATTCCGGCTCAGGATCTCGCGGAGGCCGGAGACGGGGGCAGGCTGAAAGCGGGCCGTCGTGCAATCAGCGCGAGTTTCGACCCTCCATTGATGCTGCGCGGCGAAGACGGTGATGCGGCGGCGGCGTTCCGAGGCATCGATGCGTTCGCCCCTCCACAGCAAGCTCAGATCCTCTGAACTGGCCACATAGTGGTTGCGCTCGGAAAGCGCTTCACGGATCCGCGCCCTCAACTGCAGCCACGGGATATCCGGAGATTCGCCGGTCGAGACTGCCGTCTTTGACCCAGTTTTGCCGAGCGGTGTGACAGTATTCATACAGGTGAATTTTTTGAATATGGCAGGGGCGCAGGACGCGCCGACAAAGTCTCGCAGCAGACTCTCATAGACAAGGCGGCGCGAAGTTCGTTCAACACATGCTTGCTTTCGCTCTTCGCCGGGGGGATGGATGGGATCGTCTTGGGAAATTTTTCCCAGGCCGGCTTTTTCTCCCCATGAAGACCATCATTGCCCTCGTCGATTTCTCCGATGTCACCCCACGGGTCCTCGACCAGGCGACCATGCACGCCCGCACCTACGGCGCGCGACTCATTCTCGTCCATGTCGTCCCGGCGGAACCAGCGGTCGTGGAGTTTGGCATCGCCTCGCCCACGCTGATGCAGCCCCCGTCGCAACGGCGGATCGAGAAGGATTACAATCAACTGCTCAACCTGCGCGATTCGCTGGCCAGTTCCGGCGTTCCCGTCTCGGCGCAGCAGCTCGAGCAGGCGGATATCGGGAAGGTGGTCGGCCTCTGCCACAACCTGGAGGCGGATCTAATCGTCGTGGGCACCCACCACCATGGCGCGCTCTATCAGTTCTTCATCGGCACATACACGGCGGATATCTTGAAAAAGGCGCACTGCCCGGTCCTAGTGGTGCCCTCCGCGCCAGCGCAGACGGCCTGACTCCGTTCTCTGCGCAGTAGCGCCCGTCCCGCAAGTCGCTTGCGCCCCTCGCGGAGCCGCACCATGGTCTGCGCACCATTTCGATGAGCGAGCATGATGGAAGAAAACCACCGGCGGCCTGGCTGAGCCAATTGCGCGAGGCGGGCCACTGGGATCGGTTGATTGAGATGGCGGGCCGCAGCCTCACGGTGGACCCGAATGACCCGGAGACGCACCGGCAGATCGCCTGGGCCTATGCGGCCAGTGACCGCCCGGCCAGGATGAAACCGCACGTCGATTTCCTGCTCCACACAGAGCCCGAACACGCCAGCACGCACCATCTCGCCGCCGTCTTTCACCTCGATCTCCAGCGGCACAAACAGGCCCGGCCGTACATCGAGACGCTGCTACGGATGGACGCGAATTCCGCCACCTATCACTACCTCGCCTGCCTGCTCGCCCTGCGGGAAAAC
>NZ_JBDUCX010000398.1:0-3223 GCF_040003245.1 Chthoniobacter sp. | reverse complement strand
GCCGGCGCCCATGCCTGCTGCGCCCGCGCGCTCGCCGAGTACGATGACCGCGCGCGCACCGCCTTTTGGGCCGCGCGGACGGGCGAAGATTCGGGCGTCACGCATCGCTGCTATCTCGCGCTCGCTTGCTGGCACCTCGGCTCGCCGGATCGCGCGCTCGCCGTCAACCGCGAGGCCCGTGAACTGGCCCGCTCGCTGCATCATCCCTTCAGCCTCGAATACGCCCTCCACCACACCGGCTGGCTGCATCAACACTGCCGCCTCGGCGCGCAGACCCAGGCGGCGGGTGACGAGCAGATGCGCATCGCCATCGAGCAAGGCTTCCTCTTCTGGCACGCCTGCGGCACGCTTTACTCCGCCGCCGGGCTCCTGCTCCGCGGCCGGCCGGAAGAAGGTTTGCCGTTGCTCCAAAAAGGACTCGACGCCTATCGCGCCACTGGCGCCGGCCTCGGCCTGCCTTACTATCTCAGCCTCCTCGGCGAGGCCTTCACCCAGGCAGGCCGCTTCGACGACGCTCACCGCACCTTCGACGAAGCGCTCGGTCTCGTGGAGAAAAACGACGAGCGCTTCCAGGAAGCCGAACTGCATCGCCTCCGCGGCGAGTTGCACCTCGCTACCGACCACGACGAAAAGGCCGCCGAGGAATGTTTCCGGCGTGCCCGCGACCTCGCCCGTCGCCAGGGCAGCCGGGCTTGGGAACTGCGCGCCACCATGAGTCTCGCGCGGCTCTGGCACGAGAAAGGTCGGCGCCACGAGGCTTTCACCGCGCTCACCGCCGCCATGGATGGTTTCGTCGAGGGCTTCCAAACTCCCGACCTCATGGACGCCGCCGCGCTGCTCCGGGACTTGGGCAACGAGCAGATGCGCGACGATATCGCCGGCGGCATCAAATACATCCACGACTGCATTCCTGCGCCCATGGAAGGCCCGGTCACGGTGCATTGGCGCTACGTCCCCGCCTCCACTCTCGGCGGCGACACCCTCGGCTATCACTGGGTCGATACCGATCATCTCGCCTTCTATCTCATCGACGTCACTGGACACGGCATCGACTCCGCACTCCTCTCCGTCACCATCACCAATGTCATCCGCTCCGACTCCCTCCCCGGCACCGACATGCGCCACCCCGGTCAAGTGCTCGCTGCGCTGAATAAGTCCTTCCAAGGTCCGCAGCATGGCTACAAGTACTTCACTATTTGGTACGGCGTCTTCCATGCCCCCAGCCGCATGCTCACCTACGCCAGTGGCGGACACCCGGCCGCCATCGCCATCGTGCCCGACGCTCCCCAGCCTTTGCGCTTTCCCGCCACGGGTCCGGTAATGGGCGTGCAGCCAGGAATCCCCTATCCCGCCGCATCTTCCTCGCTGCCGCCCGGCACACGCCTCTTCATTTTCAGCGACGGCGTCTTCGAAGTCCGGCGGCGCAAGCGCATGGTCTGGGATCTGGCCGGGTGCATCACCTTTCTTACCGAGACCAGCCAGCAGGGAGAGAATGCCATGGACATCCTGCTCGCCCGCGTGCGCGAACTTCGCGGCTCCCCCCAACTCGACGATGATTTCTCGATCATCGAAGCCCACTTTCGCTAAGTCCTCTTCATGACAGATCACCCCGCCGAAAGCCAGCGCCCGCACCTCAGCCTCCGCCGCTGCTTCTGGCTCTGCCTCCCGGCCCTCGTCATCGGCACGATCGTGCGCCTCTCCTTCCTCGTCGCGGTCCCCGAGGTCTTCTACGGCGGCGATAGCAGCTCTTATTTTGCCGCCGCGCATTCCGTCTACATCGACCACGAGTTCGATATGCCGCCGAAACGCCGCTACGTCTACCCGCTGCTTCTCGTCGCCGCACCGCCGGTGCCCTTTTGCAACACCGCGCAAATCGTCGCCCTCGTGCAGCATCTCGCCGGCCTGGGCATCATCTTCGGTATCGGCTGGGTCACGGGGAATTTCGTGCGCCGGCCCGCGCTCTGGGTGCCGCTCGTCACCCTCTTCCCCGCCATTTGGCCGCGCATGATTTATTACGAGCACGAGATGATCTGCGAGACGCTCCTTCTCAGCGTCTTCATCGCCACCGTCGCTCTCGCTGCCCCGCGCGACAGTCTCGCCAGCAATCGCCGCCTCATTTGGTTCTGCCTTTTCGCGCTCCTCATCGTCGCGGTGAAGCCGTCCGGTCGCCCCCTCTGGTTCGGCCTCATCGTCGCCGCCGCCCTCATCACCCACCGCCCCTTTCGCTGGCCGTGGCTGTGTTACTCCACCTTCCCCTTCGTCATCCTCATCACCTTCACCTCCGGGGGCGATTCTCAAGGACCATGGCTTTTTCTCAGTTCCACGCTCCCGCTCGTCCGGACCGAGGGCGAACCCTACGCCGCCGAGCGCGCCCTCCTCCGCCCCACTATCGAAGCCGCCCGCGCCGACCTGCCGAACTACTCCTTCCGGCAAAAGGAATTCAAGAAGCTGCTCAACGACAGCCACGACAAAGCGCCACTCGGCCCCGCATACGCCAGACTCGTTTCCGATCACAAACGTTTCGCTAGCTTCGCCCAGAGCCTCGGCCGCGAAGCCGTCCTCACTCATCCTTTTCAATACCTCGGCATGATCGGCAAAAAGATCGTCACCGCCGCCGGCGGCCAGCAGATTCAGCAGCGCCTCGACCCGCAGATCTTTTGGGACGATCAAAGCGATACCAGTGAAATCCGCTGGCGGGAACACGCCGAGGAAATGCGCGTCATCTACGAAATGGATGAACCGACCTACCGCGCCATGGCCGCGGAGCGTTCGCAACGCACCGTCTGGTTCTCCCCGTTCATTCGTTCCTTCGCCGATGTCAATTGGCTCCAGGTTCAGCGCGGCGATCCCGGCGAAGCTCCCCTCATCCGCTTCCGCCTCCTCGGCGGCCTCGCGCTCTGGGGCCTCGTCATGACTCTCCTCCCCAGCCGCTTCGTCCGCACCTCCCTCCTCTGGCTTCCTCTCGTGTTCTATCTCTTCGGCGTCTTCGCCGTCGGCGACACCGTCACCCGTTACCTCCACCCCATCGAGTGGATCCTCTTCGTCCTCATCGCCATCGGCCTTGACGCCACCCTCGACGGCATCTTGTTCCTCCATCACCGCCTCCGCCCCTCACCCCATCCCTCCCCACCCCCGCCTAACTATGTAGTCAAACGCCAGCCACTCGCTCTCGGCTAACACTCCGCACACCCATTCATCACATCCGTCCCATCCTCCCCCTAAC
>NZ_JBDUCX010000233.1:0-10878 GCF_040003245.1 Chthoniobacter sp. | reverse complement strand
CCTCGCGTGTCATTCTGAGCGGAGTGTAACGGAGTCGAAGAACCCCGTCGCGCTACCAGCGATACTGCTGGTTGTGGGACGGGACCCTTCGACTTCGCTCAGGAAGATACCGCGAGGGAAAGTGTAAATTACTTCATAGTCTATAAGGACTCAGCACTCTCACTCGGCTCTCATTCTCTGCCGCAGCCTCGCGTTTTGCGGCGCACCCAGTGAAATTTTCCGCAATGGAGCCAATGGAACCAATGGAGCGATGCACTTTTGGCGTGGTGTCATGGCATACTGGCCTGCGTGAACTTCGACGATTCCCACCACCCGCGCCACGGCAGGATGGCCCGCTTCCCGCCGACCCTCTGCCAGGAACTCAAAAAACGCCTCGTCCACGGGGAACGCCCCCTGCGCTTCGCGACGCCAACCTCAGCGCCCGGATGCTCGGCGGTTTCCGCGAAAAATGGAGGGCCAGGAAAGGCAGGAGCCAATCAAGCCGGATCAAGCCGGATCAAGCCGGATCAAGCCGGGTCAAGGCAATCAAGGTATGATAAATTCGCCACCATCACCGGGAAACCCACGCCTCAAGGCCGATACCAATCAAGGACTCCCGAGCGAAGAAAAGGAAGCCGATTTAAGGTGCCTTAAGCCCCGTTAAGCCGATTTAAGGTGCGAGTTTTTTTGACGAGGCCTGGAACCTCCAACCAAGCGACCTGGATCGATCATGCAACCGGCTCAAACCGCCCCTTCTCCCGGTTTTTGCGGACCGAGGTGCCAGGATAGATCCGGCCATTCATCGCGATGTAAACGCCGGGGGAAGCGAGTTGGACGGCCGCAATCGCGCAGCCGAAATTGAACGGTGCATCGCTGGCACTAAACCGGGCGGGAGCCATCGCTCCCGTGAGCACGATCACCTTGCCCGCAATGTCCGCCAGGCACTTCGCCGTTTCCGTCATGGTGTCCGTTCCGTGCGTGATGAGGATGCAGCGTTCCGGCGCCGCCTCCACCCGCCGGCGAATATCGGCCCGGTCCGCATCGGTCAGCTCGAGGCTGTCTTTCCGGCACGCCTGTTCCACGACGTATTCGAAAGTCACATTGGCCTCCGTCAGCACCGGCACCACCTGCGGCGCACCGACTTGATAACTGCTGGTCGCGTCGAAGTAGATCTTATCGATCGTGCCGCCGGTGGTGATGATGCGGATTTTCAAATCATTCATGATTCGGTCGCGCTGCGATCATGGCAGCCGGTGCAGCTCGTAGTCGAACGTGGAAAGTGGCTTGCCTTCACGGGGCAGGAGCTGCTCGAGCTGCTGCCGGAAGCAAGCCAGCGCGTGTTCCACCTTATGGATGAGGAATGGCGTCTGGATGTCCATGGAATAGCCCGCGCTGGCGCAGAGAGCCACATGGCGCTGCCCATCGATGATGTGGATGTCGTGGTGCGGAGCATCGACCGCCTGGCTGAACCAAACTTTCCGTTGAAAGAGCCCCCGCGCATCGAAGATAGCCATGAATTCGCGCAATCGCTTGGGATCGACATACCCGGTAAAATACGGCGGGCCACCTTCGCTTCGATTGCCCGACCAGACCGCACGTCCGTCGGGCCAGATGCAGGCGATGACGCGTTGCGGCAGCTGGTTGCCCACCCCGGAATAGTCGAGGTCGTAGAAGACGGAAACAGCCGGCGGCACAGCGGAACCCCGTTCAAAGGGGAGCCGCATCGAGGACAGGCCTTCGTCGTCCTGAGCGAGGGTGAGCCCAGCGAACACGGCGCCAAAGAAAACGAGAAACGCCACAATGCGGATTGGACGACGCAGTGCCGTTGAGGAAAGAGGATCAAACGACACAGTGCGGAAAAGTACAGCGCATCGTTCCGGGGCGAACAAGGGGAAACTCCGCTCGCCGGAGTTGTGCCAGCAAGAATTCGTGACCATACTTACCGCTCATCACGCCATGACTCCTACCGCGAACTACGAAGTCGTCCAGCTCGACACCCTCGATCCCACGCGCTGCCCGTGCGGCTGGAGCCGCCGCGCCTTCGCCGACCCCGCGGAGTCGAAAGCCAGCGTGCATCTCGTGGAAATCCTCGAGGACGCGCGCACGCACTATCACAAGACGCTCACGGAAACGTATATCGTCCTCGAGGGCGAAGGCTACCTCGAGCTCGACGGCGAACGCATCCCGCTCCAGCCGCTCACCACGGTGAAGATCCATCCCGGCTGCCGCCATCGCGCCGTCGGCAAGCTCAAGGTGCTGAACATCGTCCTCCCGGTCTTCGACCCCGAGGACGAGTGGTTCGACTGAAGTCCTGCGCCGCGTTCTCCCCATGAAGCTCACGCCCTCTCTGGCGTCGGTCGCGCTCGCCCTCCTGGCCCACGCGCTCCACGCCGCCGATCAACCGCAATGGGGCCAGGCCTGGTCCCGCAACATGGTCTCCGGGGAGCGCGGTCTCCCGGGTTCCTTCGATCTCGAGAGCGGCCGGAATATCCAGTGGATCGCCCCGCTCGGCACGCAGACCAATAGCACGCCGGTCGTCGCCGGTGGTCGCGTTTACATCGGCACGAACAATGAAGTGCCGCGCGATCCGAAGGAAATCGGCGACCTCGGCATCTTGCTTTGCCTCGATGAAAAGGACGGCCATTTCCTCTGGCAGCTCGCGGTCCCGAAGCGCACGGAGGACCAATACTACGACTGGCCGAAGACCGGCATGGCGTCGCCCGTGACCGTGGAAGGCGAGCGCGCCTACTTCGTGGACAATCGCGGCGAAATCCTCTGCCTCGACGTGAACGGCATGGCCAATGGCAACGACGGCCCCTATCAGGACGAAGGCCTGCACATGCTCCCGCGCCCTTCGTTGCCGCCCACCTTCCAGCAAGAGCCTGTAGCTCCCGGCACGCCCGTCCCCGCCCCCGGTCCCACCGATGCCGATATCCTCTGGCTCTTCGATATGCCTTCCGGCGCCGGCACCTGGCCGCACGATGGCGCGCACAGTTCCATCCTCATCCTCGGCGACTACCTCTACGTCAACACCGGCACCGGCGTGGACAACACGCACCGCGGCATGCGCGCCCCCGATGCCCCGAGCCTCATCGTGCTGGAGAAAAAGACCGGCCGCTACGTGGCCCGCGACGACGAGCACATCGGCCCAAATATCTTCCACGCCACCTGGTCCTCGCCCTCTTCCGCCGTGGTCAATGGCAAGCCGCTCATCTTCTTTGCCGGTGGAGACGGCATCGTGCGCGCCTTCGAGCCGATCACCAATAGCCCACCGCCCGACGAGGTGCTGAAGTTGAAAAAGGTCTGGTCCTTCGATCCCGATCCCACCGCGCCGAAGGAGGACGTGCATCGCTTCACCAGCAATCGCCAGCAAGGTCCGAGCGACATCTACGGCATGCCGGTCTTCTACCAAAACCGCATTTACATCGCGGGCGGCGGCGACATCTGGTGGGGCAAAAATGAAGCCTGGCTCAAGTGCATCGACGCCACGCGCGCCGGCGATGTCAGCGGCACCGCCGAGGTCTGGACCGCGCCGCTCGATCGCCACGTCATGTCCACGCCCGCCATTTACGATGGACTCGCCTTCATCGCCGACGCCGGGCGCAAGATCCACTGCATCGACGCCGAGACCGGCCACGAGTACTGGACCCAGGAAACGAGAGGCGAATTCTGGGCCTCACCGCTCGTCGCCGATGGCAAGGTCTACATCGGCACACGCAAGGGCGACTTCTGGATCCTCGCCGCGAGCAAGGAAAAGCAAGTGCTGGCCACGGTCGACTTCAGGAAGGGGATCAGCGCCACCGCCACCGCCGCCAATGGCACCCTTTTCGTCGCGACCATGACCGACCTTTACGCCCTCCGCGAAGGGGCTTTACTGAAGAAAACGGAGCCAGCCGCCGGGAAGTAAAATCCCCTCGCGCGGGCCGGTGGCCGTTGTATATTGCTTCACCATGAAACGGGCATTTCTTCCTTTGCTCGTCGCCACTCTTCTCCTTGGTGGCATCGGGGAGGCGCGCGATCTGAAGACCGTCAGCGGCGACGTTTATAAAAACGTCGAAGTGCGATCCAAAGACCCGACCGGCATCCAAATCATGCACGACGATGGCGTGATATTTCTCGATTTCAAGAATCTGAGTGAAGCCGACCAAAAGGATTTCGGCTACGACCCCGCCCTCTACGCCGACGGTTGGAAGCAAAAATTTGAGGCGGAGAAAATACGACGCCAACAGGCGGAACTCGCCGCGCAGCAGGCCAACGCCCGCGCCAAGGCGCTCGCCGCGCAGGTGCAGCCCCTGCCCAACACCGACGAAACCTATCGCCCGACGAACCAGACCGGCCTCGAAGTCACGGTCGACAGCCCCGGCTTCAATTACGGCGGCTACCCGGTGGGTGGCTATGTCATCCCCGGCTTTACCACCGTCATCCCCGGTGGCCGCGGTCGAAACGTCGTCCCCTATCCCTACGGCTACACCGGCGCCACGTGGGGCCCAGTCGAAATCCGGCGACGCTGAGCAAAACCGACCCACTGAGCGAGGTTGGCATCAGTCGCGTCGGTCGTATTTCCATCGTTCGTCATATTGCCGGATTGTCTCTGGTCCCGTCCTCTGACCCCAAAACCCAAAAACCATTCCTAGAATCCCGCCCGCTGCGCGGTTATCAGATAGCCATGTTGTTCCGTCCCCTCCTCGCCCTCGCACTGCTCAGCACCTCCCTTTTCGCCGCCGAAAACTGGCCCGCCTTCCGCGGCCCCACTGGTGACGGCCACTCCGACTCGACCGGCCTGCCCATCAAATTCGGCGAGGGCGACCATGTGAAATGGAAGACCGCGATCCACGGCAAGGCCTGGTCCTCGCCCGTCATCTGGGGCTCGCAAGTCTGGCTCACCACCGCCAATGAGGAAGGCACCGAACTCAGCGTCGTCGAAGTCGACAAGGACTCTGGAAAAATCCTGCGCGACGACATCCTTTTCCGCGTGGCCACTCCCCAGTTCTGCCACAAGTTCAATAGCTACGCCTCACCCACGCCCGCCATCGAGGAAGGCCGCGTCTACGTCACTTTCGGCTCGCCCGGCACCGCGTGTCTCGACACCAAGACCGGCAAGAAGCTCTGGGAACGCACCGATTTCGTTTGCAACCACTACCGCGGCGCGGGCTCCTCGCCGATCCTCTGGGAGAATCTGCTCATCGTGAATTTCGACGGCAGCGACAATCAGTTCATCGTCGCCCTCGACAAGGCCACCGGCAAGACCGTCTGGCAAACGAAGCGTTCCACCGACTACGGCGATCTCGCCCCCGACGGCACGGTCAAGAACGAGGGCGACTACCGCAAGGCCTTCGCCACCTGCCAGGTCTATATGCAAAATGGCCAGCCTATCCTCCTCAGCAGCGGCGCCAAGGCCCACTACGCCTACGACCCGCGCACCGGCAAGGAGATCTGGCGCTTCGACGAACCCGAGGCGCACAGCGCCGCCACGCGCCCCGTCGTTGGCGACGGCATCGCCTATATCCCCGCGGGCTTCGGCAAGGCCGGCCTGCTCGCGATCAAGCTCGGTGGCAAAGGCGTGCTCAGCGCCAATGACCTTGCCTGGCGCGTGAAAAAAGCCGTGCCCAACAAGCCCAGCGTCACCCTCGTCAACGGCCTGCTCTTCACCGTGAACGACGGCGGCATCGCCTCCTGCCTTGATGCCAAGACTGGCGATGTGGTGTGGAGCGAGCGCCTCGGCGGCAGCGGCAACTTCAGCGCCTCGCCCATCTACGCCGAAGGCCACATGTATGCCGGCAACGAGGAAGGCAAATTCTTCGTCTTCGAAGCCGGCCGCCAGTTCAAGGTGCTCGCCGAGAATGTCTTCCCCGATGGCTTCATGTCCTCGCCCGCCGTCTCCGGCAAAGCCCTCTACCTGCGCACCAAGACGAGCCTCTACCGCATCGAGAACTGAAATACCGCGGGCCTCTCGCCCTCCACGCTGCGGGCGCGGCTCAGACAGCCGCAACTGGACACTTGCGCCGTCTCCGGTCTATCCTCCAGCGCATGCCCGCTCCCCAGACGGAAGTGCTCGTTTTCGCCGATGGATATGAAGCGATTCGCCGGGTGCTGGGCGCTGGCACGTATGTCTTCGGTCGTTTGTCGTCCTGCGACTTCCCAATCAAAGCCGACCTGGTTTCCCGCCAGCATGCCCGTCTCACGATCGGGGAAGACCGCTCGCTCCTGCTCGAAGACCTGAACAGCGCGAACGGCACTTTGCTCGATGGCCAGCCCATCACCGCGCCCACGCCGGTCACGCCCAACCAAACTATCCAGATCGGCACGGCCCATGTCCTGATCCAATACCGCGTCGTCCCTGACTCGGAAGACCCCACGAGTGCCGCTCTCCACGAACCCAAGCTCCAGGAGCTGACACACTCCACTCACTATGAAATGGGCGTGCAGATCGCCAAGGGTGGAATGGGCGCCGTCCTCGCCGCCCGGCAGCCGGCGATCCGGCGCGATGTGGCGATGAAGATCATGCTCCGCGAGCAAGGCCCCCACGATCGCCTCCGCTTCATCGAGGAAGCGCAACTGACCGGCCAGCTCGAGCATCCCAATATCGTTCCGGTCCACGATCTCGCCCTCGATCACGAAGGTCGTCCCTATTACACGATGAAGCTGGTCAAGGGGGCCACGCTCAAACGCATTCTTCGCCAGATCGCCGGCGGCGATGCCGAAACCATCGCCCATTACCCACTCGCCGCGCTCCTGACGATCTTCCAGAAAGTGTGCGACGCCGTCGGCTTCGCCCACGCCAAGGGCGTCATCCATCGGGATCTGAAGCCGGAGAATATCATGGTCGGCGAGTATGGTGAGGTGCTGGTCATGGACTGGGGATTGGCCAAGGCAGTGGGAGTCCGATCCGCCGCCGGGAGCACGGTGCCCGATCCCGTGGAATTAGACGTCCCCTCGGTGCAGAGCGCGCGCCTCGATCAGCGCGATATCTTCTCGACGCTCGACGGCTCGGTGATGGGCACGCCGGCTTACATGAGTCCTGAACAGGCGCGCGGCGAGGTCACTTCACTCGACCGGCGCAGCGACATCTTTTCGCTCGGTGCCATTTTGTTCGAGCTGGTCACGCTCCTCCAGCCATTTACCGGGAAGACCCCCGAGGAAATCGTGGAGAACATCAAGCAAGGCAGATTCGAGTATCCCACCGCGCGCCTGCGCTCCCAAGGGAAGGCCCGCCCGCCACACCTTCCCCGCGGCCTTGTTTCCGAGTCGCTGGAAGCCATCATCGTGAAAGCGTTATCGCTCAAGCGTTCGCAGCGCTACCCGAGCGTGAAAAAACTCCAGGGCGATCTCACCGCCTATCAAAGCGGGTTTGCGACGAGCGCCGAGCAGGCTGGGCCGTGGAAACAATTCCGGCTGCTGGTCCTGCGCCACCAAGGCCTCTCCCTCACCGTGGGCATCGGTCTGCTGGCCCTGCTCGGGGTCTCGGCCGCCTTTGTCCGCGCCAGCCTCCTCGCGAAAAATGAAACACGGGCCACCCATTCGGAACACGAGCGCGCCAATACTTTGAGTACGGCATTGGACCAAACCAAGCGTGAGCTCTTGCAAGCCCGGCAAACTTCCCGCGACATGGAAGCGAAGCAACGTTCGAGCAAAAATGAGATGCTCGTGTCACTCGCCCAAACCAAACAAGCCCTCCAGGTCTCCGAAGCCAACTATCGTTCCGCCGAGTTCGAGCGCTCCGTCTTGCAGCGGACGCTGGCCCAGAAATTCCAGGCCGAATTCGCCAGGACGACGCCGGCACCACCCTCGCCCACCGACCAGAAAACCAAACCTCCCAAGGCAACCGAGCCATTCGTGAATTCGCTGGGCATGGTCTTTGTCCCTGTTCCCATCACCGGGGGGGCGACCAGTGAAAAGCCGGTATTGTTTAGCGTCTGGGATACGCGGGTGCAGGATTTTTCGGAGTATGAGCGCGCGAATAAGTTGCTGGCGAAAACAGCGCCTTTCGCTCAAGGGCCGACCCATCCCGTGGTGGAAGTGAACTGGGACGAGGCCAAGGCGTTTTGCACCTGGCTGACGGCCGCAGAACGCAAAGCCGGCAAGATCAAAACGCGCGATGAATATCGACTACCCACCGACCATGAGTGGAGCAGCGCGGTGGGGATCGCGTGGAAAGAAGAAGCCGCCGCCAGCCCGGACTCGAAAAGCGCCGCGATTGGCGAAGTTTATCCGTGGGGAACGCAATGGCCGCCGCCGAAGGGCGCCGGCAACTATGCCTCCTCTCTCCATGTGGACGAGTTTGAACACACGTCGCCGGTCGGTAGTTTCACGGCCAATCGCTACGGCATCTTCGACCTGGGTGGGAATGTCTGGCAGTGGTGCGAGGACAAATACAACGCGCAATCCGAATCGCGGGTCATGCGCGGCGGCTGCTGGGGCAGCGACGACAACACCTCCTGCTCGTCCTCTTACCGCCACGTGGTCCACCCCTCGAATCGCTACGTGAGCAATGGATTTCGTTGTGTGTTGGTTTTGTCCGAAAACTGACAATCGTGTAACCGATCCCCACTTCTCCCGTCTGGAGGTGAGGAATCCCTCCCATGAAACACGACGCCACCTTCCTCCATATCGCCCTCGGCCTCGTGGTCCTCTCGGTGATCTTTTTCATCATCGAGCGCCTCCTCGGAAAGAGCCGCGGCCGGCCGTTGCTGCGCCAAGGCTGGCTCACCGACGTCTGCTTCTGGTTCTTCACCCCGCTCGTGACCAAAGTGCTCACCAAAGTGGCGCTCTTTCTCCCCGCCGCGTTGATCATTGCCCTCGGCGTCACCACCGTCGGAGGCCTAAAATCCGGCGCTTACCACGGCTTCGGTCCGCTCTCCCGGCAGCCGCTCTGGCTGCAAATCATCGAGATCTACCTGCTCGTCGATCTGCTCGGTTATTGGTCACACCGGCTTTTTCACCGCCGCGGCTGGTGGCCGTTTCACGCCGTGCATCACAGCTCGGAAGATCTCGATTGGCTGAGCAGCGTGCGCGTCCACCCGGTCAATGACCTCGTCAGCAAACTCGTCCAGGTCACCCCGCTCTTGCTCCTCGGCTTCAATCCCTTCGTCTCCCTCTCCGCCGCGCCCGTTCTCACCCTTTACGCCATCTTCATCCACGCCAATGTCGACTGGGACTTCGGCCCCCTGCGCTACGTCATCGCCACGCCGGTCTTCCACCGCTGGCACCACTCCAAGGACCGCGAGGCGTGGGACAAAAACTTCGCCGGCCTCTTCGTCTTCTGGGACGTCCTCTTCGGCACCTTCTACATGCCCAAGGATCGCCCGCCGCAAAACTTCGGCATCCCCGAGGAATTTCCGAAAGACTTCATCGGCCAACTCGTCCACCCCTTCGCCCGCTCATTCGCCAAAAAGCAAACGCCCCCGCCCGTCGCCGTTCTGGAGCCCGTGAAATAGAGCCCGTCCGTTTCGCGCCATTGGATGTTGGATGTTCTGCCTTAGTCAAAGATCGCCTCCCCATGCTCGCGATACGATTGCCAGCTGAGGTGCCAGACCTTCTTCTTGAGCTCCACGGGCTGCTTCTCCGCGAACTGATGATCGAACTGCCGCACCAGGAGCTGCGCCAGAAACCAGTCCGTGTAGTCGTCGAGCCACTCCATCCGCATCCGCGCCGGCTCCGCCAGCCAATCGAGGCGCGGCAACGGCCGCTTCATGTGGCGCGGCACGGGTAGAAACAGATCCGTGTGATTGGTGAACCAGCTCCGGCCATAAGCATACGTCGGCTTGTGATGCATCAGCCGCGCCTCGTAGAGCACGCTGGAATTCACCCCCGCCACCGCGTGCGCCGCACGCAGCAGCGTCGTCAGGTCCGCTCCTTCCGGCAACAGCACCGTATTCGGCAGCGTCGGCACCAACGCTTCCAATCCCACCAGGTCCGCATCGCGGGCCAGCGGATGCCTCTTGAGCACGAGCTGAAATTCCTCCGGCAGGATCGAGCGAAAATGCGCCAGCAACTCACACCAATCGCTCACGTGCAGGTCCCAGTGGTTCACCTGGTCGCGCACCAATTGCAGCGGCCACAGGACGAACGGCGCCTGCACCGCGTCGGGCAGTTCCTTGTCTCGCTTCTCCAGCCACGCCGTCCGCGCCGTGCGCGCCCGCTTCCGCTGCGCGTCCGTCACCCCGCGAAACACCATGCGCGTGAGCGAAGACTCCCAGCAAAAGCCCAGCGGATCAGCGTGCATCGTCGAGTAGTGCGGGAAAAAGCCGTCCTCGCAGAAGGTCACGTTGATTCCATGCTCCCGGCACAGGCTCACCATTCCCGCGCGATCCGCATCGAAGCACCATTTCAGCATGATCTCCGGCCGCTCCTCGCGCGTCATGAGCAGCTCGTAGAATTCGAATTCCGTGAAAATCCTCCCGCCATACAGGTTCCGGAAATGCCGGCCGTAGAAGTGATCCATCCACCCGTTGGTGTAAGGGTTCGTCCAGCAGTACGTGTCCGGCACAATCATCCCCTGCCGGATAACATCGAAAGGCAGAACATCCAACACCCAACACCCAACGCCCAACATCCAACATCCAATGAAAGAACCAACCCCCACCCCACGCTTGCGCTCCCGCGACGGCGGGATTGGGCGTTGGATGTTGGATGTTGGATGTTTAATCTTCCCCCCATCGACCCACTCCCTCCCCATCTCGATCCATCGAACGAAAGCAGCCAGGCCAGCCGGCAGCAATGGATGAACCGCGCCTATATCGTGGGAGCGATCGGCCTCGCCGCGCTCTTGTTTAGCGTCACCCATTTTCATCACGCACCGCCCAAAGCCGCCGTCGCTCCAGCGACTCCGGTGCCGGCTCCCATGGACGAGATCACCATGGAAAAGACCGCGCTCGAGCTCCAGGAAAAAGGCAACTTCGC
>NZ_JBDUCX010000397.1:0-3231 GCF_040003245.1 Chthoniobacter sp. | reverse complement strand
GCCACGGCGAATGCCGTGGAACGGAAGGAAGCCGACGAGAGGAAGAACCGCCGCGCCATCCGGGCGCGGCAGTGCTCGTCAGCCGTTAAGCGAGCTGAGGCGGATAGTCGATGCCGAGCGGCACCGCATCCGGCGGAAACTCATCGGGGTGCGCCACGAACTCCGCGGTCACAATCAACACCGCAGCCACGCGCATGGGCTCCACACTCGAATGAGAAATAATCTGGTGGCAGATGCACTGGCAGTCATCCGACTTGCCCGGCGCTTTTTTACCCGGCGCAGTCTTGCCGCTCTGCGTCTGCACCTGCTTCTCAGACCCGCAGCAATCGCCAAAAAGGTCGAAGCCGTATCCCGTCAGAACGAACAGGGATACGATGGCGATGAATAAACTGGAGCGAAGGAGGCTCACGGAGCGCCGACGGTATCGGCGGGCTCTGCGCGTGTCAACGAAGCGCGCGCTCCGCGCCCGGATTTCGCCGAGATTACGCCGAGGACGGCGATTCGATAAGGAAAGTAGTCGCTCAAAAGTAGGGCACGATTTTTGGGGGGATCGACGGGGGGACTTCGTTGAAGGGGGAACACATGAAGCCGATTCCCGTCCTCGCCACCTTCGTGGCCGCGACGGTCACACGGCCGCACTAAACCATCTTCAGCGGCGCACACCGCGTCCTGTCGGAACCCAAAACCACAAACACAAAACAGCATGAAAACCAGCAAACTCCTCGCGATCGGCGCATGCGCCGCATTCGCATTCACGAACACCTCCGTCCTTCTCGCGGACGAGAAGAAAGAGCACGCGGAGCACGCCGAAAAGACGGCGGTGCCCGATACCGTCGATGGCATCATGGCCGCCATTCACAAGGAGCACGGCGAACTTGCCGACGTGGTGAAATCCAAAAAGCTCGCCGATGTGCATCACCACGCCTTCGCGATCCGCGACCTCGCGAATGGCCTGCCGGCCAAGGTTGCCGCCGACAAAAAGGCGCGCGTCGAAGGCAGCGTGAAGAACATCGCGAAGCTCGCCGAAGACCTCGACAAGACCGGCGACGACAACAATCAGGCTGGCACGGAGTCGAACCTCAAGAAGCTCGATGGCGTGCTCATGGCGCTGGAAAAGCAGGTGAAGTAACGCCCGCGAATCTTCCCTCAACCAAGGAAAGGCGAGTGGGAGGCGCGATGTAATAAGTCGCCTCTCACTCGCCGTCTTTCCGCAATCCGAACTATGAAGCTATTTACCTATCCCTTGGCATTTGCAGTGGCGCTTTGCGTGAGCGCGCCGATCTCCAAAGCTCACGAGAAAGACGGCAAACCCGAGCCAGCGCATCACGCGGCAGGGGCGGCCACAATCAAAGCCGAGATGCTGCCGAACGAGTTCTACGCGGCCGGCAATTCAGTGCCGGCGGAGATTCGACTCACTGGTGCAGATGGAAAGCCGGTGACGCTCGATCAGCTCGAAGTCGCACACACCAAGCAGATTCATTTGCTGATTATCGACGAGAGCTTGAGCGACTATCAGCACGCGCACCCCGATGCGACGGAAACTCCCGGCGTGTATCGCTTCAACTTCAAACCGCGTTTTGGCGGGAACTACCATGTGTGGGCGGACCTGCATCCGAAAGCCACGGATCGGCAGGAGTATTCCATGACGACAGTGGCGGTGAAGGGTGAGCCGGCCCTGCTGAAAGAAACGGTCAACACCACGGCGGATGTCGCGGGTGCGGTCGCAGGCTACCGATTCGTCCTCACAACGGAGGGGAACGAACCGCTGCAAGCTGGCAAGGCGGTGCTGGTCAAAATCAAGGTGCTTACGGCGGATGGCCGGGAGTTTACTGGACTGGAACCATTGATGGGCGCTTTCGCACACATGGTTGGATTCACGGGGGCGCTCGATTCCGTGACGCACGTCCACCCGCTCGGCAAAGAACCCGAGACGGATGCGGATCGCGGTGGCCCGGAAATGAGCTTCCATGTGGTGCCGGAGAAACCCGGCTACTTGAAGCTGTTTCTGCAAACACAGATTCACGGCGTCAATGAGTTTGCGGCCTTCGGGTTCAATGTCGCGGCGCCGGTGGCCGACATCGAGGAGCCCGCGCCGGTCGCGGCCTCGACGCTCACTCCTGCACAGAAGACTTTCATGGAGCACTACGAGGCGGTTCGCAGTGCGCTGGCGGCCGACGATCTAAAGGCCGCCCAAGCTGCAGCGGTCGCGCTTTCCAAAGAAAACGCGGAAGTCGGCGGCGTGAAGGCTCTGCTCAAGAGCGACTCGTTGAAGCAGGCGCGCGAAGCTTTCAAACTGGTCAGTGCGGAAGCAATGAAGCTGGCCGCGAAACAACCCGGCTATTACGTCATCGCGTGCCCGATGGTCGCCGGTGGCAATTGGGTGCAGACGACAAAACGGATCGCCAATCCCTACCTTGGCGCGGCGATGCTCGGGTGCGGAGCGATCAAGAACTGAGCGCCATAGCTCGTGCCAATTCGCACGGCCTTTCCGCAAGCCTCGGGCGAACAGGATATGAGGAAATCACCATCATGAACTCCCATCAGCAAAACAGCAAAGTCACGTCCGCCGCCGCAAACCTTCTCGCGCTGCTTGCCCTCGCGCTTCCGGCGACGGCTCTGGCCCACGAGGGAGAATCTAGCGGGCCGTGGATAGACTTCTCGCAATACGGCTTCGACGGCCTCTCGAAGATGTTCAACGTCCACCCGGCGTTCGTGCATTTTCCGATCGCGCTCATTCCCACGATGCTGCTGCTCTACTGTCTCGGCACCTCGTTGAAAAAGCCGGCGCTGCTCGTCGCCGGTCGCGTCACGCTTTATCTCGCGTTCATCTCTCTGGCGCTCGTCGTCTATACGGGCATGGCTGCGCGGAGCACGCCGAGCAATGATGCCATCGAGCAAATCATGGGCACGCACAAGAATACCGGTTGGGTGCTGCTCGTCATCGGCGCGATTCTCACAGCGTGGAGCTTTTGGACAAAGAACGACTCGCCCATCGCCGACGAAAACACGCCGCGCACGATGAATACGCCCAAGGCGAATTGGGCGTTCCTGCTGGTCGGCGCACTGGCGACCTACCTCGTCTTTCAAAACGCCGACCTCGGCGCGAAGATGGTCTATCTTCACGGCGCAGCGGTGACGCCGATGGTGGAAACCTTTAAGGCAAGTGGAACGGACAAAGGCGGCGAGAAACACCACGATGCAGGCGAGGGTCACTAAAGCCACCGACTGCAC
>NZ_JBDUCX010000396.1:0-3233 GCF_040003245.1 Chthoniobacter sp. | reverse complement strand
GCGGTGAAGAGCGCCTTCACGATCACCGGCGCTCCGGCGATGATGAGGCCGCCGATGATCGAGAGTTTGCCGGCGTCGGTATCGCCGCGGCGAATGGCGAAGCCGCCGCCGACGACGCAAATGGTGCCGAAGATAAATCCGATGAGCATGACGATGCCCATTGCCTTGCTCGCGCCTTCGGCGAGGCCGCCAGCGGCTTGAGCGAGGATTGGTGAGAAGCGCATGGAAACGAGAAATGGTGGAATGTTCATGCGCTCCTTTGTATGCGACTCGCCGAAGCGACCTGCTCCGCCGGTGGAGCCACTTTTCAGAGCCGGGATGGTGGAGTCGTCGCGTGACCCATTCGACGAACGACCTTGATGCAACGCGCGCCAGACTCCGCGATCTGGAGAGCCATTTGCGGCAGCGGATTCGCGGACAGGATCACGTCATCGCTCGGATTGCCTCGCTGCTCCAGCGCGGCGAACTCGGCCTGCGCAAGCCCGGTCGTCCGCGCGGGAGCTTTCTTTTCCTCGGCCCGACGGGCGTTGGAAAAACGGAAGTGACGCTCACGTTCACTCGTTACCTGCTCGGCGATGAATGCCTCTTCCGATTCGACATGTCGGAATATCAGAATCAGGAAAGTCTCGCGGTGCTGCTCGGTGGCAAGCTCGGCGAGCGCGGGACGCTCGCGTTGGCCTACGAGAAACAGCAGTGCGGCACATTCCTGTTCGATGAAATCGAAAAAGCGCATCCGCGCGTGCTCGACGTGTTCCTGCAAATTCTCGACGCCGCGCGTGTGACGATGGCCAGCGGCGAGACGCTGGATCTAAGCGGCTTCTACGTGGTCTTCACTTCCAACATCGCATCAGCCGATGTCCTGGATTTGCAGCACTCGACATTCGCCACGCTCGAACGGCACGTCCTCACCCGCGCGCAGCAAACGATGCGCCCCGAGCTTTACGCGCGCATCAGCGAGAAGCTCGTTTTCAACAAGCTCACCTACGACGTGCAACTCGACATCGCGCGGCTGCTCCTCGCGCAAGAACTGGAGTTTCTCAGCGCGAAAGGCCACTGCATTGAGCCTGCCGAAAACGTGCTGCCGTTTCTCGTGCGGCGTGGATTCCATCCGCGCCTCGGCGCGCGTCCGCTGCGCGATGCGGTGGAGAAATCCATTGGTGATGCCGTTGCCAATGAATTGCTGGCGGGTGGCAGCGGTTGCGGAAAATTAACCGTGGATGAAAGCGGCGAACGGCTGCGCATAATGCGGTGAGAAACTCCCGACGGCGTCGGGAGAATCCACCCACCCATTGGCCTGCGCAGCGGCAGGCCGCGGAGGTCGAGGGGAAAAGCAAGTGGGGTCATGGGGTGGCGACGGGCGGGTACGGTCATGGTGAAAATGCGATCGCTTCAGGGTGGGTATTCGCTTGCTCGGCACGTCACGACGCCAACGCTCGCGGATGCGGTCCTGACACGAGATTGGAATCGAGCCGGAGACGTTACCTAACTTTGACCAACACCCGACCAGAACGTGCAATGCAGATACCTGCGGCATTGACGACAAAGGCTTCGACCCAATGCGTTCCACGATATGCAGTGGTTTCCCACCGAACATAGGGGTCGGTTTCTTCAGATGGCTCAAATTCGCCGCGCGGTTGTCCGGCGTTGATGGCCTCAGCACCAGTGTTGACGATTTGCCACTCAATTTTGTGTGGTTTAGGCGCGTCGGTTATAGCCTTGAACTTGATCCAGACTTTCCTAGGAACGGATGCGTCTCCAAGTAGCCACAGACGCTTGCCGCTTTTCGTCCGATACACAGTTTTCGAGACACTGACAGCGCAGCGAGCTACGATTGGCCATTGTGGCGGTTGTGCATGCCGAGCATCTCCTAAAGCCGGAACCAGAGGTTGAGAGCTAATCACTGCTGGTGATAGACTCGTTCGCCTTACGCCCAACTCCGTTGCAACCTTATCCATCGTTTGCTTCCCGAGAGACTCGTCGAGCATGATGACCCCCTCATCAACGCTCTCCGCTTTCGACAAATTGGAGCAATCCACACTTACCTTATTGAGCCATGAGAGAAATGAGATCCGCCTCTCAGGAAACTCATTCCATCTATCGGCAAAGTTCTCGCCATCATCGACGGGATTCTGAACCCACCACTTGCCATTCCTTTGCTCGATGAACTGAGGCATCCGTTTCACGATTCCCGTCAGAGCGTCGAAAATGTCTTCTTCGTTCCAGTAAGCATGCGCAGCGAGCGTCGTCAAAATGACTGAGACGGGCCTCACATCGCCCTTCTGAGCAAAGTAGATGTCACGATGTCGCTTCAAAATCTGCACGCACCGCTGAAGCGGTGTTTTCACGCGCCAGTCGGGAACTTCCGGCGCTTTACCATCCTTGCAGTGACTCCTGCCTAAGTTTGAGGAAGAGGAAGTCGAGGTTGGCGACGCCGCAAGCCTTATGAATGACACGACTGACAATGGTGTTGAATGCTTCGATGCGGGCACTGGTGATGCGGTGCTCGCAGAAGTTGAGGATTTGTTCCTTGGCCCGAATTAGTCCGTGAGCGAAGCGGCCCAGCTCGCGAACTCCGCTCTCCAGAGCCATGGCGATCCAGTTGGTGAGGCATTTGTCGGCGCTCCTGCGGTAGGTGTAGGTCCAGACGGCCTTGAAGGCGTCCTTGAGCACATAGATCAAGGAGAGTTCGCGATTGGCGGCCAGCAGCAGCTTGAGTTCGCGGCGGCCGTCGGTGCTGAGGTTTTCGGGGTTGCGCAGCAGGTTGTAGCGCTGACCTTTGAGCAAAGCGCGGCCTTCGGCGTCGGTCTGTGCTTGGGTGCGCCGACGCACCTTGTCAATGACCTCGCCCAGATTGGAGATGAGATGGAACTTGTCGAAGACGATGTCTGCCTCCGGCAGGCGAGCCTCGACAGCAGCACGATAGGCTCCGCTGCGGTCCAGGCCGACGGCGGCGATGGTGGCCTTCTGTGGGGCAGTAAGTTTGGCGAAGAAGCCATCGAGAGCATCCTTGCCCCGGCCCTCGGCCAGCCAGAGCAGTTCGCCCGTGCGGGCGTTGAGCACCAGCGTGACGAATCCGGCGCGACCGAGGTGTTTTTCATCGATGAGCAGCGCCTCGATGCCGTCGAGTCGCGGCGCTGGCAGCTCGGTCTGGAGGATGTAGCGATCGTAGCGATAGGCGGTCATCGGCGGTATCGGCACCAGTTCGCAAACCCTCTGCACCGGCAGCCAGCGGC
>NZ_JBDUCX010000045.1:0-33806 GCF_040003245.1 Chthoniobacter sp. | reverse complement strand
GGCGGCGATTGTTAATTGCTATCGCCAGCTCGATGCCAGCCAATGGTGGACGCCGGAAATGTTGCGGCAGTGGCAGTTCACCGAGTTGGCCCGGTTGGTCGAGCATGCGCGACAGCATGTGCCGTTTTATGCGGATGCGCTGAAGGGTCTGCGCACCGACTCCACAGGCGCCATCGATGAGGACGCATGGAAGTCGCTGCCGATCTTAACGAAGGAACACGTCCGCGCGGATCCCGGCGCGTTTCGGGCCCGCCAGCTCAGCCCGGGCACAAACGTGTTCTCCCAATGGGGCACCGGTTCGACAGGCATCCCGATCGAAGTGGTGACGACCTTGCCCCAGTGGCAGCTTTTTCATGCGGTCAAGCTGCGCCTCTTGCAATGGCACGACTGCGATCCGCACGGGAAGCTTTGTGAAATCCTGCCCTTCTCGCAGTTGCGCCCGGGAAGCCCGGTGCAGCGCCTGCTGCAGTGGGGCGGGGCGGTCGGAGCGCTGCTCAAAACCGGAGAAGTCGCGCGGATGAAACTGATCTCGGAGCTTCCGGCGCAGCTGGCTTTCCTGGAAGCGGAGAAGCCGGAGTATCTCCTGACTTTCCCCTCCCACCTGCAATTGCTGCTGCGCGCCTTCCGAAAGACCGGGAAACGACTGCCCTCCTTGCGCATGGTGCGCACCCTGAGCGAATGCCTGGATCCCTATCTGTGGACGGAATGCCAGGAGGTGCTCGGCGTGCCACTGGTGGATACGTATGGCGCGACGGAGTGCGGTTATCTCGGCGTGCAATGTCCCGAGCAACACCACTACCATGTGCAGAGTGAAGGCAACCTGGTCGAAGTGCTGGCCCCGGATGGCAGCCTCTGCGGGCCGGGAGAAACGGGACGGGTGGTGGTCACGCCATTGCACGCCCTGGCGATGCCGTTACTGCGTTACGACCTCGGCGATTTGGCTGAGGTCGGCGAGCCGTGCGCCTGTGGTCGGGGCCTTCCTGTGCTGACCCGCATCCATGGCCGGATGAGGGACATGTTGACCTTGCCTTCAGGGCGAAAAATCAGCGGTAGTATCCTGCTTGGCCCCCGCGTCTTCGCTTCCATGCCGGTCGTGGCGCGATATCAGATCGTGCAAAAGAAACGACAGGAACTCGAGGTGAGAATCGTCGCCGATCGGGCCCTGGAAGATGCGGAATCCCAACAGATCATCCAGCGACTGGTGGACCAGATCGGGGCAGACTTTGCCATTCGCGTGGTGGAGGTGGATGACATTCCACGGCTGCCCAGTGGAAAGAGCAGGGATTTCGTCTCGGAAATCGAGCCTGCCGGTTCGAATTGAACAAGGCGGTGCGCCGGGCCTTCGCTAGCGGACCGGGGGATCGTAGGCCAGCAGGTCGGCGAGGATGGCGCGCCGATGGCGGATGGCGAGGGAGTAGTGGGCTTCGTCTTCCAGGTAGCGCGGCTCGCAATTGGGGAGTTGCGCGACCATTTCCTGCGCGAGTTCCCAGGCGAAATTGCGGTCCTGTTTGCCGTGCCAAAGACGCACCGGGACGCGCACTTCCGGGAGCGGGAATCCCCAGGGCTGCGTGTAGATGGTGCCGTCGCCGTAGAGTCCATCGGCACCGCCGCGCCACGACTCGCGGTAGTTCCGAAAGCACGCCTCGAAGATGTGGTGATCGGCGAGCGTTTCGGCTTCGGGCGTGGGAAGGCTGCGCAACATCCACGAACGCATCCACAGCGGAGGACGCAACCGCGCGACGGGGCGGGCGGCGCGGAAGAGCCAGCGCAGGACGCCGGGGCGCGCGCGCTGAATGTGAAGCAGCCATTGGTAGGCAGGATTCAGATGGCGTGTGTCTTCGCGATTGACGAGGGGCGGGGCGCCGCACACGACGGAGACGACCGGAATGCGTTCGGGCAATCCCCATGCCGCGGCAAGTGCGTAGGGGCCACCGCCGGAGACACCGAGGACGCGAAACTCCCCGAGGCCGAGCGCGTCCGCCATTTCACCGAGGAACTGCGGCCAGTCGGCCAGGGTGCGGCCGGGTTGGGCAGGCGAGAGACCGACGCCGGGGCGATCCGGAGAGATGATCCGCGCGCCCAGTTCGCAGGCGAATTCGTGGAGCAGCCCGCCCTGTAAACGGGAAGCCGGCCACCCGTGGCAGAACACGACGGGGACGCCGTGGGGGTCGCCGTATTCCGCGAGGGCGACTCGCTGGCCGCGGGCGAGTTCGATGATCCGCGTGCGAGATGGGGACGAGCTATCGGCGGGGTCAGCGAGGAAAGATCCGGCGATTTCGGGCACGCATCGACCAAACACGGATGCGCCCGGAAGGGCAAGGGGAGTTGCGCAGCGGGCGCTTTGCGGCAAAGAAACGAATCGTGCGCGCGGGTCAACGGACCGGCGCGCACGAAACAATGAAGCGTCCTGGCGCCGCGCCTCGGAAGGCCGCTGGGTTACCGAGTCGAATCGGTCTTACCGATAAGTCGCGGTTCGATCGGCTCCCGCTCCGTTGGAGGATTCGGCGCGAGCGCCGGGGTTCATGCCGCGACCACCATCTCCGGACTGGTAAGGAGGAACGGGTTGAGTGGTGCACGCACTGAATGTGAGTGAAACGGTGACAAGGATGAGGCTCAGTATTTTCATGTCGATGACGCTTCGTCCCACAGGAGCAACGCGGCTCTGCGGTGGTGCCCGGAGCGACGGGTAATGCCACGACATGGCAGGATGCCGGTGAGCGCGGTTGGCGAGGCCGGTGCCCGCTGGTTCTCCGGCTTGCGGTGCGGGGCAATCACTGCTTCTCTTCCGCTCCCATTTCCTCCATCGCCATGAAATCACCGCTGCTCGTTCCCGCCATTCTCGCCGCTGTCATTCCGCTGACGGCGCTCTTCGCCGCCGAAGAGGGTCACGGCAGCGGGGCATCCTCGGAAGGCGTGGCGCCGGCTTCGGAGGAAGGACAGAATGCCATCAAGTCATTCAATTTCGATGCGGGCTTGAAGTGTGATCTTTGGGCGGCCGAGCCGTTGCTGGCGAATCCGGTCTGCTTTACCGAGGATGAAAAGGGGCATTGGTATATCGGCGAGACGTTCCGGCAGGAAAAGGGCATCGAGGATGATCGCGGGCATGCGGAATGGCGCGACGAAGACATTGCTGCCAAATCGCTCGAAGACCGGCTGGCCTACATGCACAAGCATGTGCCGGACACGGCGCAGTTCGCGGAGAAATTTGCGAAGTACGAAGACCGCATCCGCCGGCTCGAGGACACCACCGGCAGCGGACTGGCGAACAAATCGACGATCTTCGCCGATGGCTTTCGCGATGCGCTCGATGGCACCGGCGCGGGCCTGATCGCGCGCGGCAACGAGGTGTGGTACACGTGCATCCCAACGCTCTGGCACTTCCGCGACACCAAAGGCACGGGCGAGGCCGACGTGAAAGACAAACTGCTCACCGGCTTCGGTATCAAGTTTGCGCTGCGCGGGCACGACATGCACGGGTTGCGCTTTGGGCCGGATGGGAAGCTGTATTTCTCGATCGGTGACCGTGCTCTGCACGTGAAGACGAAGGAAGGCAAGGACATCGCGCAGACGGAGAGCGGCTCGATCATGCGCTGTAATCCGGATGGCACGGATTTCGAGATTTTCACCACCGGTGTGCGCAATCCGCAGGAGCTCGCGTTCGACGAGCATGGAAATCTTTTCACCGGCGATAACAATTCCGATGCCGGCGACAAAGTGCGCTTTACCTATCTCGTCGAGGGCGGCGATTGCGGCTGGCGCATGGCGTTCCAATATCTGCCGGATCGCGGTCCGTGGATGCGCGAGCGGCCGTGGGACGAAGTGATCGCGCCGAGTGTGCGTTACATCGTGCCGTGTGTGGCCAATATCGGCAACGGACCGAGCGGGCTCACCTACAATCCCGGCACCGGGCTCTCACCGAAGTACTACGGTAATTTCTATCTCAGCGATTTCCGCGGTGGCGCGTCGGCCAGCGTGGTGCACGAGATTCACACGGAGCCGAAGGGGGCATTTTTCACCGCGACGCATCGCGACTGGTTGAAGGGCATGCTTACGACCGACGTGGAGTTTGGCAACGATGGCGCGTTGTATGTGCTCGATTGGGTGGCGAGCTGGGGTGGGGTGGGGAAGGGCCGCATGTATAAATTCACCGATCCGGCCAACGCCAACACGGCGCTGCAAAAGGAGACGGAAAAGCTGATTTTTGACGGGATGACGAAGCGTTCCGACGAGGAGTTGGCGAAGCTGCTCGGCCACGCGGATATGCGCGTGAGGCAGGCGGCGCAGTTCGAACTCTCGGGCCGGGGTGCCGGTTCCATCAAGACTTTCGCGGCAGTCGCCGCGGATACGAAAGCAGCCAATCCGCTGGCGCGATTGCACGCCGTCTGGGGGCTCGGCCAATTGGCGAAGAATGCCGGGGCGCTCGATGCCCTGCCCGCCTTGCTGGGCGATGCGGATGCCGAAGTGCGCGCACAAACGGCCAATGTGTTGGGCGATCACAAGGTCGGTGCCGCCTCCGGCAAACTCATCGAGTTGCTGAAGGACAAGGAAAACCGGGTGCGCTTTTTCGCCGCTCTCAACTTGGGCAAGCTCGGGGACAAGAATGCTTTCGAGCCGCTCTGCGCGATGCTCGCGGAGAACGATGACAAGGATCCGATCCTGCGCCATGGCGGCGTAATGGGCCTTGTCGGCTGCGGCACGGCGGAGCAGATCGCGGCCAAGTTGCACGATCCTTCCCTCGCCGTGCGCGGCGATGCCGTCGTGGCCTTGCGCCGGTTGCAAAGCCCGCTGGTGGCGGCGTTTCTCAAGGACGCGGATGAATCCGTGGTGCTCGAAGCGGCGCGCGCGATTCATGATGTGCCGATCGAAGCAGCGATGCCAGCACTGGCGGTGCTGACGACGAATGCGGCGATCAAGAACGCCAACATTCTCAATCGCGCGGTGAACGCGAACTACCGTCTCGGTAAACTGGAAAATGCCAAGGCGCTGGCCGAACTCGCCACGAATACGCAGATGCCGGAGAGCGCCCGCAAGGACGCGATCGAGGCGCTGAGCATTTGGGCGCATCCTGACGGCAAGGATCGCTTACTGAATCAATGGCGGCCCGTTGCGGATCGGGGTGACGGCGATGCCTCCGCGGCGATCGCGTCTTCGGCCTCGGCCTTGTTCAAGGACGCCCCGGCTTCGATCCAGGAAACCCTCGCCAAGCTGGCGGGCAAGCTCTCGCTCAAGAATGCCGGTGAGCCACTGGCGCTGCTCGCGTTCAACGACAAGGCGAGCGTCGCGGCGCGGGCGGAGGCCATCAAGGCACTGACCTCACTCAAGGATTCGCATCTCGGCGATGTCGCCCGGCGCGCGATCAAGGACACCAATACCCAGGTGCGTAGTGAAGGTTTGCAAGCGCTCGCCGTGGCGGATCCCGCGGCGGCGGTGAAGGAGATCGCGGAAGTTCTCGAAAAAGGCAGCAAGGCGGAAAAGCAGGGCGCGCTCGGGGCGTTAACCCAAATTCAAAACCGGGAGGCCGTGGCGCTGCTCTCCGCCCAACTGAACAAGCTCATCGCGCAACAACTTCCCGCAGAGATTCAGCTCGACGTGATCGACGCCGCTATCGCGCACGACAATGCCGAGCTCAAGAACAAGCTCGCCCAGTATGAAGCCGCGCTGCCGGCGAGTGATCCTCTGGCCAAGTGGCGGGTCGCTTTGGTGGGGGGCAGCGTGGAACGAGGCCGCAAGATTTTCCGGGAGAAGGAAGCGACGCAATGCCTGCGCTGCCACAAGTGCGAGACTGGCGACAGCGTGGTCGGGCCCGATCTCACGCACGTGGCCTCGAGAAAGAATCGCGATTACATCCTCGAATCCATCGTCTTTCCCGACAAGCAAATCGCCGAGGGCTTCGAAATCGCGGTGCTCACGCTCAAGGATGGCAACGTGGTCGCCGGCCGCCTCGCCGCGCACAGCGACAAGGAATTGAAAATCGAGACGATGGACGCCCAGGGCAAGCCGCAGGTCGCGACCGTCGCGGTGTCGCAGATCAAGGACCGTCAGCGCGCGCCCTCGCCCATGCCACCGAACTTGACGGACTTCCTGTCGAAGTCGGAGCTGCGCGACCTGGTCGAGTACCTGGCGACGCGGAAGTAGCGGGCGATATAGCCCTCTCATTTCGATCACTTTTCCGGCACGAAATCGACCACGACTACGTCGTCGAGGATCGGCTTGAGGATGTCGACGAAAGCCTTGTGGGCCGGGTGGACGAGATAGGTGTCGCGGTCCTTGGTCGTCTTGAAGCTCACGATCCAGCAGTAGTCGAGGCCCTTGCTGAGGCCCTCGGGGCTCACGTTTTTGCCCCATTCGAGCGAGTCCACCTCGCTGATCTTTGTCTTCAGGGCGGCAAATTCATCGGTGATCTTCTTGATCTGTTCCGGCGTGGCGTCGGATTTGAACTTAAAGTGAACAACGTGGCGGATGGGACCGTCGGCGGCGATGCTGGACATAGTGAGAAGTGCGAGGGCGAGGAGGGAAGCGAGGGTTTTCATGATTGGAAAGCAGAAGTGTGTGAGGGAGGCATGGGGAGTGGCAACGGAATTTGGGATTTGGAAGAGGATCCCGGGCCGGATGCGGCGCGCCGCGGGTCTACAGCCGTCAGCCAATCTTTACACTTGGTTTATCGGCAAAGCCTTGCCAGCCCTCGCGAGTTGTGCCAAATGATTCGCCATCTGGCCGCCCTTGGGCGGTCAGGCATTGATGTGCTCACCCCTCGCTAAATCATTTTTCATCGCTGCGCTCGGCGCTCTCGCATTTCCGTCGATCTCGCCGGCGATCACGATTCGGGACGACACGGCGGATTCTTCCTACATCACCCTCGGCGCGGACCCGGCTTATCAGGCTGGGGGATTTTTCAACAGTGGCTTCGGTGGGACTTTGATTGCCGATCCTTTGGGACTCAATCAGTACGTCATCACCGCTACACATCTGATCACGGATGGTCAGATCGTCCCTGGTTCGACGGAATTCACCATCGGAGGCAATAGCTACGCGGTGGCGGGCTACATCAGCGCGCCGGGTTATGATTCTTCGACCCAGAATAACGACCTGACCATCGTGCGGCTTGCCTCCTCCGTTACGGGAATCACCGCCGTTCCGTACTATACCGGGAGCGCGGAGTTGGGCAAAACAATCACCTTCATCGGCTACGGTCTCATTGGGAATGGCGTCACGGGTGCCATCAATGCGCCCGATGGCCAGAGGCGGGGAGCCAACAACGTAGTTGACGTGCTCAACGCCTCATTGGTCAGCGGCGGCAGCCTCGCCGCTACTTCCTTCCTTACTGATTTCGACGATCCCTCCGGCACCAGCAATACGCTCGGTGGTGTTTCATCTTCCTCTTCCACGGCGCTGCCTTTCGAGGGTAGTTTCGCCTTGGGCGATAGCGGCGGCGGCGCCTTTGCCAATATTGGGGGGACCGTCTACCTTGTGGGAGTGAATTCCTACGTCACCAGTAGCCAAGGCGATGGCATCGCCAAATACGGTGAGATCGATGGCTTTACCCGGGTGAGCGCCTTTTCAGGCTTCATCGCGCAGAATGTCCCCGAGCCCGGCTCCGCGGCGTTGCTTGTGGGTGGGATGGCGATGCTGGGCGGTCTGCGCCGGCGACGTTAGGGTGAGAGTAAGCCGTAGAGTCAATCCTCTCTGCAACCGCGGTGCATTGCACGGTCATTTTCCGCGTGGTCAAACCCGGGCGGATGGGGCATTGGTGATGCCCCTTATGTCCCTCGACCCGCTCGTTTCCGAACCCATCACCGATCCACTGGCGCTCTATCGCGGGCGGGATGCCATTGTCGCGACCGATCTGCTGGCGGCGGCGATGGTGCACCTGGATTTCTTCACTTGGCTCGCCGATCATCCGGCGACCCTCGGCTCGATCTGCGCCCATTTCGAGATTCATACCCGGCCCACGGATGTGCTGATGACGCTACTCACGGCCATGGGGTTGACGACGATCTCGGGCGGTGTCTTTCATCTCACCGTGCGCGCGCGGGAGCACCTGACCGCAGGTTCGCCGTGGAATCTCACGCCCTACTACGCCTCGATGAAGGACCGGCCGCAGACGCTCGATATGTTGAAGGTCTTGCGCACGGGGAAGCCGGCCAACTGGGGTAGCTACGATCCGCAGGCGTGGGCGCAGGCCATGGAACGGGAAGATTTTGCGGGACCGTTCACCGCGGCGATGGATTGTCGTGGTCTCCTGCTCGGGCCGGCGATGGCCAGGAAGCTCGATCTTTCCACGAACAAAGCACTGCTCGATATTGCGGGCGGGTCGGGGATCTATTCGTGCGCGCTGGTGGCCAATCATCCGCATCTGCGTGCCTCGGTTTTTGAAAAGAAACCGGTGGATCGCATCGCGCGGGAGAGCATCGCCAAGCGCGGCCAGAGCGAGAAGGTGAGCGTGATCGCGGGAGATATGTTTGCCGATGCATGGCCGACGGGTTTTGACATCCATCTTATCTCGAATGTGTTGCACGACTGGGATGAGGACACGGTGCGCAAGCTCCTGGCGAAGTCCTATGCGGCCTTGCCCGCGGGCGGCTCGCTGCTCGTGCATGACGTGCACATCAACGCCGAGAAGTCGGGGCCGCTGCACGCTGCGGAATACTCGGCGCTGCTGATGAACATCACCGAAGGGAAGTGTTACTCGATCGGCGAGATGCGCGGGTTTTTCGGCGAGCTCGGTTTTGAATGGGCCGACTATCAACCGACGTCGGTGGGTCGCAGCTTTATCCTTGCGAAGAAACCTTGATCGATGCGCCCTCCATCCGCCCTCGCCGCGCTCTGCGGCGCAGCCCTGCTGATTCCCGCCATGTTGATCGCTGAAGAGGCACATCCCGCCTATCCCGTCGCCCGCAAAGTCGATCAGGTCGACGATTACCATGGCGTAAAGGTCACCGACCCGTACCGCTGGCTGGAGGACGATAACTCCGAGGAAACCAAGGCATGGGTGGAGGCCGAGAACAAGGTGACGGACGCTTATCTCGCCGGAATTCCCGAGCGTTCCCAGATCAAGGAACGTCTTACTAAGCTCTGGAACTATGAGCGCTTCGGCGTGCCCACGCACCGGGGCGGCCGCTACTTCCTCACGCGCAATAGTGGATTGCAAAACCAGCGCGTGCTTTACGTGGCGGACAAGCTGGACGCCACACCGCGCGTCCTCCTCGATCCCAATACGCTCTCTACAGACGGCACGGTGGCGATGACCAATTTCTCGCCGAGCGAAGATGGAAAATTGCTCGCTTACGGCTTGTCGCGCGCGGGATCCGATTGGGAGGAGTGGCATGTGCGTGATGTGGTGACAGGCGAGGACCGCAGCGATCTCGTGGAGTGGGTGAAATTCTCCGGCGCGGCGTGGAAGAAAAACGGGAGTGGATTCTTTTACAGCCGTTACGAAGCGCCCAAGGCCGGCGACGAAAAGAAGGGGTTGAATGAATTTCATAAGCTCTACTTTCACCGCGTCGGCACGACGCAGACCGAGGACGCGCTGGTCTACGAGCGGCGCGATCACGCGGATTGGGGATTCGATGCCAATGTAACCGAGGATGGCCGCTACCTGGTGATCCACGTGTCGCAGGGTACGGATACGAGGAACCGCGTCTTCTACAAAGACCTCGCGGACGATAAGAGCGCGGTCGTTGAATTGCTGAATGAATTCGATGCGAGTTACAGTTTCATCGATAACATTGGCCCGGTCTTCTATTTCAAAACCGATCTCGATGCGCCGAGAAGCCGCATCATGGCGATCGATACCACGCATCCGCAACGCGAACAGTGGCGCGAAGTGATCGCGCAGGCCGCGGCTGATTCCCTTGAGGGAGTTTCCGTCGTCCACGCCCAATTCATCTGCTCATACCTGCACGATGCGCATAGTGTCGTGAAGCTCTTCACCGCGGACGCGGACGCTGGGCCGGCGAAATTCATCCGCGAACTGCCACTGCCGGGGCTGGGTTCAGCCGGTGGTTTCGGCGGCAAGCGGACGGACGCGGAGACTTTCTATTCCTTCACCAGCTTTACGGTGCCGGGCACCATCTATCGGCTCGATCTTACCGGCGGCGAAAGCCGCGTCTTCCGTGAACCGCGCGTCGATTTGCGACCGGACGACTACGAGACGAAGCAGATCTTCTACGCGAGCAAGGATGGCACGCGGGTGCCCATGTTCATCACGCATAAGCGCGGGTTGAAACTCGACAGCACCAACCCCACGCTGGTCTACGGCTACGGCGGATTTGATATCAACCTCACGCCGCGCTTCAACGTGGCCGATCTCGTGTGGATGGAAATGGGCGGCGTCTTCGCCATGGCCAACCTGCGCGGCGGTGGCGAGTATGGCGAGGAGTGGCACCAGGCGGGCATGAAATTGAAAAAGCAAAATGTCTTCGATGATTTCATCGCCGCCGCCGAGTGGTTGATCGCCAACAAATACACTTCACCGGCAAAACTCGCGATTCAGGGCGGTAGCAATGGTGGCCTGCTCGTCGGCGCGTGCCTGACTCAGCGCCCTGAGCTTTTCGGGGCCGCGTTGCCAGCCGTGGGTGTGATGGACATGCTGCGCTTTGATAAGTTCACGATTGGCTGGGCGTGGCGCAGCGATTACGGCTCCGCGGCGAATGCCGATGAATTCAAGGCGCTCTATGCGTATTCACCGCTCCACGCGCTGCGTCCTGGCGTGCGCTACCCTGCGACGCTCATTTCCACCGCGGATCACGACGATCGCGTCGTTCCCGCACACAGTTTCAAATTTGCCGCACGCCTTCAGGAGTGCCAGGCCAAGGACGGTCCGCCGGTGCTCATCCGCATCGAGACCCGCGCCGGTCACGGCGGCAACAAGCCCATGACCAAAGTGATTGCCGAGCGCGCCGACGAAATCGCCTTTCTCGTGCACGTGTTCGGTATGCGGTAGGCGTTGTCGTCGCTCGCAGTTTCGGGCTGGGAGGCGAGGGTAGGGGTTGACCCGGAAGGCTTCAGAGCCGAGGGTACTGCGTTTCGTCCAGGACTTCCCGCCACCGTTGGCGAGTGCCATGTCGCTGCCACCGTGAGGCGCTCGAAATCTTTCGATCTTCGACGCCATGGATACGCCACCTAATACCAGACATATCGCCTTTCTCGGCGACTACGTGCCGCGCCGCTGCGGTATCGCCACTTTCACCGCGGATATTTGCGAGGCGGTGGCGGCCGAGTTTCCCGCGACCCAGTGCATCGTGGGATCGGTCAACGATCGACCGGAGGGCTACGACTATCCCGAGCGTGTGCGCTTTGAACTCGCGGAGCAGGAACTGGATTCCTATCGGCGGGCCGCGGAATTCTTGAACATCAACAACGTCGAGGTGGTGTCGGTGCAACATGAATTTGGCATCTACGGTGGCGACGCCGGAAGACATCTCTTGAGTTTTCTGCGCGAGGTGCGGAAGCCGGTGGTGACGACGCTGCACACCGTCCTCAGTGAGCCAAACCCCGACCAGCGCATGGTGATGGAGCAACTCGATCTGCTCTCGAACCGCTTCATCGTCATGGCGGAGCGTGGCCGGAATATGCTGGAGACGATCTACGGCGTGGCGCCGGAGAAGATCGACCTCATCCCTCATGGCGTGATCGACATGCCGTTCATCGACTCGAATTTTTACAAGGACGTCTTCGGCGTGGAAGGGAAGACGGTGCTGCTCACCTTCGGCCTGCTCTCGCCGAACAAAGGCATCGAGTACGTCATCGAAGCCTTGCCCGCAATCCTGCAACGGCATCCGAACGTCGTCTACATCGTGCTCGGCGCAACGCATCCCCATTTGCTCGCCCGGGAGGGCGAAGCTTACCGTCGCAAACTGGAGAAGCTCGCGGAAGAACGCGGCGTGAAGAACCACGTCATCTTTCACAATCGCTTTGTCTCGCTCGAAGAGTTGAAGGAGTTCATCGGCGCGGCGGACATCTACATCACGCCGTATCTCAATGAAGCGCAGGTCACCTCGGGTACGCTAGCCTACACCTTTGGCGCAGGGAAGGCGATCATCTCCACGCCGTACTGGCATGCGCAGGAATTGCTGTCCGGAGAGCGCGGGGTGCTCGTGCCATTTCGCGATGCCCAGGCCATCGCGGAGGGCGTGAATCACTATCTTTCGAACCCCACGTTGATGACGGCGATGCGGAAGCGCGCCTGGAAGGCCGGTCGCGAGATGATCTGGCCGGTGGTGGCGCGGCGCTACATGGAAAGCTTCGAGAGCGCCCGCGCCAGCCTCAGTGTGCCTTCGATGGAAACCGCCGCGGTGCGCACGATCGAGAATGCGAACTACCCGTGGCCGCCGCTGAAGCTCGATCATCTCTTCAAGATGAGCGATCACACCGGCATCTTTCAGCACGCCATCTACAACGTGCCGAATTACCACGAGGGCTACTGCACGGACGACACGGCACGCGCCTTCATTTTCACCGTGCTCCTCCGGGAAATGGGCGACACCTCCCCGGAAGTCAACCGGCTGGCGAGCAGTTACCTCGCTTTCCTCTGGTATGCCTTTGACGCCAACACCCGGCGCTTCCGCAATTTCATGAATCATCATCGCGAGTGGATCGAACGGGCGGGCTCGGAAGACAGCCACGCGCGCGCCTTGTGGGCGGTGGGCACCGCCCTGGGGCGTTCCCGTGATGAAGGACATCGCAATCTCTGCGCGTTGCTCTTTCAACGCGGGCTCCCGCCGGTCGCACGCTTTAGTTCGCCGCGGGCGTGGGCCTTCGCTCTGCTGGCCATCCATGAATACCTGCGCACCTTCGCCGGTGACCGGGTGGTCGCGCAAATGCGCGACGTGCTCGCGGGGCAGCTCGTGGGCTTGTACCGGGCGAATTCCTCTCCCGGCTGGCAATGGTTCGAGCGCATCGTCACCTACGACAATGCCAAACTTTCCCACGCGCTAATCCTCAGTGGGCACTGGACTTCGAACGGCGAGATGCTGGAGATCGGTCTCTCTTCGTTGCGCTGGCTGCTGGAGGCGCAGACGGCTGAAGGCGGACACTTCGCGCCCATCGGGTGTCATGGTTTCTGGTCGCAAGGGGGAGAAAAGGCGCGTTTCGATCAACAGCCGTTGGAAGCACATGCGATGATTTCCGCCTGCCTGGAAGCTTATGGGGCGACGCACGACGAATACTGGCAGAGCGCGGCGCGGCGTTGTTTCGAGTGGTTTCTCGGACGCAACGATCTCGGGCAGCCGCTTTACGATCCGACGACCGGCGGCTGTCGGGATGCGCTGTTGCAGGATCACCTCAACCAAAACCAGGGCGCCGAATCGAGCCTGGCCTTCTATCTCTCGCTGGCCGAACTCACCCGCGCCGCCAGCGCCGAAAGTACCGTTCTCCAATCCTTCGCCGCATGACCATTCATCCCAGCGGTGTCACCATGCGGCCCAACGCCGCGCGCGTCCTCATTCGCTCTTTCATTCCCGCGGACCCGGCGCGCATCGTCAACATCATCGGGCGGGCGTTGGCGCTCAGCGAAGCGGAGATTGAAGAACAGCTTGTGGCGGTGACCGAGGACTTCGGCAGCCGGCATTTGAATCTCCGGGATTTTTGGCGTCGGCACTTCGGGCAGGTGAAGGCGCACATCTTTAGCGGACGGCCGCTCTCCGAGGCCCGCCAGCTCTACATCGGCGCGCTTTTCTCCGGCGAATACGCGCTTGAAGCGGCGGCGCTTTTCAATCCCTCCGTTGTCCCGCATCCGGACCAGGCGGGCCTGGCGGAGGGCGAGTTACGCTTCATCATGAGCCTGCGCGCCACCGGCGAGGGCCACATCTCCTCTATCGAATTTCGCACCGGGATCATTCACGCGGACCATACGATCACCATGGAAGATCCATCGCGTTTTGTCACCGCGCCGAAGCTGAATCCGAACCCGACGTTTCGCAAAATGATGTTCGTCCATAAGTTGATGGAGATGGGTTTTGAAAATGATTGGTCCGCCACGGTAATGGAATCGCTCGGCTTCGATTTTACGCTCAGCGAGTTGGAGCAGGCGATGCGTCTCGCCGCACGTGGTCTCGGGCCATTGCCGCGCGAGGTGCAGCGAACGACGGAGTGCGTACGCTGGCTGGCGCAATCCAACTACGAGGTGCATTTCGATCCGTCCGTCGCGGTCTCGGAGCGCATCATCTTCCCCGTGTCGTCGAATGAGAGCAATGGCATGGAAGACGCGCGCTTCGTCCGCTTCGTCGAGGACGACGATAGCATCCTCTACTATGCCACTTACACGGCCTACAATGGGCGGGCGATACTACCGCAGTTGCTCGAAACCTCGGATTTTCTGAGCTTCCGCGCGCGCACCCTGAATGGCAGCGCGGTGCAAAATAAAGGCATGGCTTTCTTCCCGCGGCGAATTGACGGGCGCTATGTGATGCTCTCCCGGCAGGACGATGAGAACCAGTTCATCATGTTTTCCGAAAACCCCCATTTCTGGGGCGACCCGCAGCTCTTGCGCCGGCCTTCCCAACCATGGGAGGCGGTGAAGATCGGCAACTGCGGTTCGCCGGTGGAAACCAAAGCAGGCTGGCTCGTCATTACGCACGGGGTAGGCCCCATGCGCAAATACAGCATCGGCGCCTTGCTCCTCGATTTGCGGGATCCGACCAAAGTACTCGCGGAACTTCGAGAACCTCTCCTGCAAGCCGTGGGAAGCGAGCGGGAAGGATATGTTCCGAATGTCGTCTATACCTGCGGCGCACTGCTGCATCGTGACCGTCTCATTCTTCCCTACGCCCTGTGCGACACGGCGACGACGATCGTCACCATCCCGCTTGACGAATTGCTGGCCGCGATGACGCCGTGTGCGTGAGACCAGCGCCTTCTACTTCTTGAGCATTTCGAGGAGGAAGAGCTCGGGATTCGCGTGCTTCACGTCGGTAGCGCCGGGATAGACCAGTTCGCACGCCACGCCCTTCTCCTTGCAGCGTTCCTGAAGTTTCACGCCGAAGTTGGCGCTGTGCGTCGCGTTCTCCTGCGGTTGGCCGAGCGCGGGTGGCGCGCTGAAGGTCATATAGATCGGCGGATCGTCCGAGGAGACATGCTCGTAGGGTGAGTATTCCTTGATCCACGGCAGCACTTTTTCGCGGCCGGTGAGAAAGTCGGCGAACTTGAGAAAGCCGAAGGCGTGCCCGCCGTAGCCAATATTCGGTATCCACTCTTTCATCTGCTGCGGATCGAGCGAAGTCTGCGGGGCACTGACGGCGGCGCACCACAGGCGCGTGGACTCATGGGAGATAGGATCGCTGCTCTTCGGGTCGGCCATGTCATCGTGGAAAGCCAGCCACAGGCTGGAACACGCGCCGGCGGAGCCGCCGGTCGCACCGATGCGCTGCTTGTCGATGTTCCATTCTTTCGCCCGGCTGCGAATGGTTTGCAGGGCGCGCGCCGCATCGTGCAGCGGCCATTCCACCGGCGGCCACTGGCCCTCGGCGACGGCGTCGGTGGTGAAGCGGTACTGCATCGAAATCACGGAAATACCGGCCTTGAGATAATTCGCGACTCCCACCGGCTGTTTTTCGCCGTGGGTCCAGCCGCCACCGTGAATGATGAGCACGAGCGGTGTCGGCTTGTCCGACGTGGCCTTATAGAAATCGAACACCTGTTTTGGGTGCGAGCCATACGCGATGTCCGCGATGGTGGGCGGTGGCACCTGCGGACGCGGAGTGGCTGCTGGCGTGGCGGCGGAAGCGCCGGCGGGTGCGGGTGCCGCAGGCTTTACCGCTGGGTCGGCGGCGAGAAGGGGAAGGCATAGCGAACTAACGCCGAGAGTGAGGAAGATGCGGTTCATGGAATGAAAGGGAGTGGAACTGTGAGGAGACAACCCGAAAGACCGGAGTCTCATAGTGACGGCGTTGGGGAGATCATCCGTTGGCCCTTGTCGCCACAGGCTGGCCGTATCCGCCCGGGACCATTCTGCGCGGCCAGGCTATGCGCGCTCGATGGATTTACGGCCTTGGTACCGGCCGAGGATGGTCTGGGCGACCTTTTCCCGGTGGCGCTGTTGGGCCGCCTGGTCACCGCCGGCGAGGCCCTTCACGATGTCGGACTTGGCGTTGGGTTGTCTTTTGACCTTTTTGCTGGGGCGTTGAGGCATGGTGGAGGTTAGCTGTGGAAACGGGCGGAGGCGAGCCTCTACTTCTTCGCGGATATAACCAGTTCCAGAGGGGTGAACTGGATATCCGCCTTGGGGCTTTCATCGGCGAGAATCTTGGCGGCGATCAGTCGGGTCATCGGGTGCAGCGTGCTGAAATGGTTGGCGCCGGAAATGGGGTGAAAGTGGACGGAGGGTGAGTGCGGCATTTGGGCCATCGCTTGCAGGCTGTCGATATTGGACCGGCCTTTGGTTCCCTCGAAGACGAAGGTCGGCGTACGGATGCTTTTCAAAAATCGGCCTGGTGCGCGCAGGGCGGTCTCCTTGTGATCGCGGATGTTGAAGGGCAACAGGTCTGGGCCGTAGCCGGCGACGTCCTCCACGGGGCCGAACGAAAAGATGGCCCGGAAGCGATCGGTGGATTCGGCGGCGAGCAACGCGAGGGTGCCGCCGGTGCTGTGGCCGCCGAGGTAGATGCGCTGCGGGTCGACGTAGTCGAGCTTGCTGAGGTAGTCGGCGGCGGCGAGCACATCATCGACCTCGCCGTAGAAGCCTTCCTTGAATCCCGGATGATCGTTTCCGCCGCGCAGGCAGGGATACATCATGACGATGCCGGCTTCGCGGAAAGCGGTCGCCGATTGATCGTTCTCGACCGGACCGGGCGTCCAGGCGATGTCGCTGATGCTGTTGCTGAAGCCGCCGACGATCCAGATGATGGCGGGATGCTTTCTTCCACCCGGTGGAGCGACGCCCACGTAAGCGGGCAAGGCGCCAGCGGGTGCCGAATACTCGACGAGGCGGAACACATCCGGCGGTGCAGGCGGAGCGATGCCGGTGCGGTCGTGGCGGGTGAGGTGCGTGGTGAGGTGCGTGGTGAATCCGCGACGCGCCTCCGCGAGCGAGCCGGCTTTGTCGGGTTGCTCCGATTGCGCGTCGCTCGGGACGGGTTTGCAAGCGGCGGCCACGATCAAGGTCACGCAGGTGGCGAGAACTGATGTGGCGCGCTGCATCGTGCGCGGGCGCTATTTCTTTTGCTGGGCCATGTCGAACCAGCTTGGCCCGCTGGGTGCCGACGGGCGGGAGCTGCCGCCGCTGTTGCGGTCCTGGAATTTGCGCACGTCGCGGTCGTTGCCGGAACCTTTCGGGCGCTGGTCGCGTGGGGTGAGGTCGACCTTCGTCTTGAGCGAAAGGGCGATGCGTTTGCGGGCCATGTCGATTTCCATGACGGTGGCTTGCACGCGCTGACCCACCTTGAGGACGTCGGCGGGATTCTTGACGAAGTCGTCGCTCATCTGGCTGATGTGCACGAGGCCGTCCTGGTGCACGCCGATGTCCACGAAGGCGCCGAAGGCCGTGACGTTGGTGACGATGCCGGGGAGCTTCAGGCCGACGGTGAGGTCTTCCATCTTCTCCACGCCCTCGGCGAAGCTGAACGCCTCGAACTTCTGGCGTGGGTCGCGGCCGGGCTTGGAGAGCTCGGCGAGGATGTCCTTGAGCGTGGGCAGGCCGACTTCGGTGGTGACGTATTTCTCCGGCTGAATCTTCGCGCGCTTCTGGCCGTCGCGCAGCAGGTCGAGCACGGTGCAGCCATGGTCGGTGGCCATTTTGTCCACGAGTTCGTAGCGCTCGGGGTGCACGGCGCTGCCGTCGAGCGGATGCGCACCGTCGCGAATGCGCAGGAAGCCGGCGGCCTGTTCATAGGCCTTCGGACCGAGGCCACTGACCTTGAGCAATTCCTTGCGCGACTTGAAGGGGCCGTTTTCGTCGCGATGCGCGACGATGTTGGCGGCGACGCGGGCGTTCAAGCCGGAGACGTAGGCCAGCAAATGCTTCGACGCGGTGTTGAGCTCCACCCCGACGTTGTTCACGCAGGAGACGACGATGTCATCGAGCGAACGCTTGAGCGCGTTTTGGTCGACGTCGTGCTGATACTGGCCGACGCCGATGGATTTTGGGTCGAGCTTCACGAGCTCGGCGAGCGGGTCCATGAGCCGGCGGCCGATGGAGACGGCGCCGCGCACCGTCACATCCTTGTCGGGGAATTCTTCGCGGGCCACATCGCTGGCGGAATAGATGGAAGCGCCGCTCTCGCTGACCATGACGACTGGGATGGCCGGAGGCAGGCCGAGCTTGCGGATGAAAGTCTCGGTTTCGCGCGAGGCGGTGCCGTTGCCGATGGCGATGGCCTCGACTTTGCATTTGGTGACGATCGACTTGATCATCTCCGCGGCCTCGACCTGATCGCGCGCGCCTTTCTCGGGGTAGATGACATCGTTCGCCAGCAGCTTCCCCTGACGGTCGAGCAGCACGACTTTGCAGCCGGTGCGGAAGCCGGGATCGATGCCGAGCGTGACCTTTTGGCCGAGCGGCGAGGCGAGGAGGAGTTCGCGGAGGTTGTCGGCAAAGACGCGGATCGCTTCCTCGTCGGCCCGCTTTTTGTAGAAAGTGCGCGCCTCGCCTTCCATGGCGAAGCCGAGCAGGCGCTTGAAGCAATCCTGCACGGCGAGCTTCACTTGATCCGAGGCAGGCGATTTGCCTTTGACGAAAAGGCGCTCGAGCAGGGCGACGGCCTCGATTTCATCGGGCACGAGACGCGAGAAAAGGAAGCCTTCGGATTCGCCGCGGCGGATGGCGAGGATGCGATGCGAGGGCGCTTTGTCGGCCGGCTCGGTCCAGTCGAAGTAGTCTTTGAATTTCGCGCCTTCTTCTTCCTTGCCGCTGATGACTTTCGATTTGATGACGCCTTTGGTGAGGTAGAGATCGCGGACTTTCGCGCGGGCAGTGGCGTCGTCGGCGATGCGCTCGGCGAGGATGTCGCGCGCGCCGGCGAGAGCCGCGGCCACATCGGGCACGCTGTATTTCTTGGCATCGATCTCGATTTCCGGGCCGACGAAGGGGACGGCGGCAGCTTGCGGATCGGTCGCCGGGTCCTGCGCCCACAAGATCTCCGCCAGCGGCTCCAGGCCGAGGTCGCGGGCCACGGTGGCCTTCGTCTTCTTCTTCGGGCGGAAGGGCTGAAAGATGTCTTCCAGCGCGGTCATGTTGTCCGCGGCGGCGATCTTGGCGGCGAGCACTTCGGTCATGAGCTTGCGTTCCTCGAGCGACTTCACGATGGCCTCGCGGCGCTTGTCGAGTTCCTCGAGTTGCTCGATGCGGTCACGAATCGAGGTGATCTGCACTTCGTCCAGCTCGCCGGTCTTTTCCTTTCGATACCGGGCGATGAAGGGCACGGTGGCGCCTTCCTCCAGCAGGATCGCCGTGGCGGCGACCTGACGGGGCTGGAGCTTCAATTCCTGGACGATGCGGGCGAGGTGTTTTTCGATCATGAGAAAGGTGGGCGCGAATGATGCGATGCGGAATGGGTGAGTCAATCGCCGCTGCCGGGGAAATTTTCTGTGGAAACCCTGTGGAACATTGACAGCGTTGGCTGGCGCGCTCTGGCCGGGAGGCGATCAAGGCTGCGCGAAAATTTTTGAAGGCTTGAATTGCCTTTAGAAGCCTTGATTTGCCTTGATTGAGGCCGCTGACGATCAGTTTGGCTTAAGTGAGGCGGAATCCGTGAGGAGAAAAAAATCGAGGCACGATTAGACACGATCAGGCGCGACTGGGCTGGATTACGTCCCCATTCCCACACTCTGGCAAGCCGGCGTGCGTGGGCATTAAAACTGAGCAATGAGTCTGTCGTCATTCGGTTCCATCATTCTAGCGTCCTTGTCCTTTTCCGCTCCCCATGAAGCCATCCCTACAATCGGCACATAGCATACGCCATCGGCGGATAAAAGTCAATCAAAATCGGTGTGGCACCGCCCTTTACTTTTGGCATTCAAAGTCGGGCGGTGGTCGCTTACAAGCAGTGCTGCTTTCTAAGAAACGCCTGCCTGAGAGCATCCCAAGACACCCCATGAAGTTCCTTCCCTCCCGTTTCGTCGCCGCCTGCCGCGCCTCCGTTCTTGCCGCCTTGTTGGCTCCATGTTTTGCAGCGTTTGCCGCCGATGATCCCTGGAAACCCTGGATCGAGCCGGACTTCCCGTTCTTTTCCTCGGCGCTCGATTTGCGTCCGCAATCGCCGAATACGCTGCCGTGGAATATCACGCCGCGCGGGATCGTGCTCAATCTGGGCCACGATTGCTGGGCGTGCTTCGACACCGATCTGCTGCGCGTCTCGGCGGTATGGACTGGCAAAGGGGTGACGGAGGATTCGCTCGCGCCGTTATCGTATCAGAACAAACCCCTCAAAACGGTGGGCGGCCAGAGCAAGCTGGCCAAGCCGAATGGAAAAGTGTGGCTGATCAATGGGATCTACCCCGGCTGGCAGGTCGGCCAGAAAGTTTCGCTGGAGGATGTGCGTGAGCCCCAGCCGAGCCCGGAGGAGCCGGGACGCGGGCCAATTCCACCGGCCACCGGTCAATTCAAGGCGGTGCATCTCCAAGGCAAAACGGCGGTGCTGGAGTACACCATCGCCGGCGCGCAGGTGCTGGAAAGCATGACGGCGGGCGAGGAGAACGGTGCGCTCATGGTGGAGCGCCATATTCGCATCGCGCCCTGCGAGCAGCAGTTGACGCTGGTGGTGGGCCGCACTCCGAACGATGGCGGCAAGGACCAGGCGGAGATCGTGATTTCCGCCGATCCCAATCAACCTTCCCTCCTCGAGGAGAACGGCGTGGATTTGATCCGGGTGCTTCCGCACAAGGAAGCGGTCGAATGGACGGTGACGATGAAGGACGCCGGCGTTTCCCCGCTGTCCAAGCCGGCCGCAGCGCCGGAGCCAGAGCAGCCGAGTGTGGACCGCTGGCCGCAGGAGGTGGTGACCAAGGCGGTGCTCTCGACTTCCAAGGACGCTTACGTGGTGGATGAAATTCCGCTGCCGCTGGAAAACCCGTGGCGCCGGAATGTGCGGCTGGCGGATATTGCTTTCTTCAAGGACGGGACCGCGGCCGGGGTCACGGTCGATGGCGACGTGTGGATGATTCGCGGGCTGGGCGAAAAGCTCGGCGAGGTGCATTGGAAGCGCTTTACGTCCGGGTTGCACGAGCCCATGAGCGTGGTGATTCGCGACGAGCAGATCTATGTCTTCGATCGCAATGGCATCTGGCGGCTGCGCGATACGAATGGCGACGGCGTCGCCGATATCCACGAACTCGTGTGTAATGCCTTCCCGCAATCCGCGGAGAGCCGCGAGTTTCCGAATTCGATGAAGCTGGGGCCGGATGGTTCATTCATCATTGCCAAGGGCGGGCAGCAGGCTTCGACGGTGAGCAAGTTGAATGGGAGTGTGTTGAGGGTTGCGCCCGACGGGAAGCGTTACGAAATCCTTGGGGTGGGATTTCGGCAACCCTTCGCCGGTGTGAATCCGCGCACGGGGCTGGTGACGGCCAGCGACCAGGAGGGCAACTATGTGCCGACGACGCCGCTCTACATCGTGAAGGGCGGGGAGTATCATGGCTTCCTCACCGAACTGCTCCCGAAGGAGAAATATCCCGCGCCCATTGCCGACCCGCTGACGTGGATTCCGCATCCGGTCAATCCCTCGGCCGCCACGCAATTGTGGCTCTACGGAGCGCACATGGGGCCGCTGAACGATTCGCTGATCCATGTCGCCTTCAACAAGCCGGAGCTGTTTCGCGTGCTGCTCAACGAGCGTACCCCCAAGGCGCAGGCGGCGGTGGTGAGCGTGGTGCATGACTTCGATATTCCAATTCTCAACGCCGCGGTGAATCCGGCGGATGGCTGGGTCTATATGACGGGCTTTCAGGTTATCGGCTGGGGCACGACGGCGACGCGAGTCAGCGGTTTTGGGCGGGTGCGCTATACCGGCGCGACTTCCACGGTGCCACGCGAAGTGGTGCCGATGGACAAAGGGGTGCTACTGCGTTTCGACACGGCGCTCGATCCGCAGAAGGCGGTGGATCTGGCGAGTTACACGTTGGAGAGCTGGCATTACAAGCGCACTTACAAGTATGGCTCGCCGCACTTAAAGGCGGATGAAACGCCGGGCCAGGACTGGCTTACACCGAGCAGTGTGTATCTGGCGAAAGACGGCAAGGGGGTCTTTGTCGGCGTGCCTGACATGAAGCCCGTGCAGCAGATGCGCATCGGCTGGGGGATCGCTGCGGCGGATGGCACCAAGATGGAGAACAATGCGTTTTTCACGCCCTATGAACTTGTGAAATTCAATCCGAGCGCGGAGGGCTTCGGGGATATTACCGTCGACCTCACGCCGAAGGCGGCCATCGCCCAGACGGCGGCGCCGGTGAGCGCGGAGGAAGGGAAGCGGTTATACCAACTCATGGGCTGCATGGCCTGTCACGCGATCGACGACACGGTGCAGCCGAAGATTGGCCCACCGTGGAAGGGGTTGTATGGCAAGACCCGGCAGATTTCCAAGGGTCCGGACGTGGTGGCGGATGATGCATACATCCGCGAGTCCATCCTCGTGCCGAGTGCCAAGACGGTGAAGGGCTACGAGAAAGTGGAGGCAGGCATGCCGGTTTATTCCGGCGTGCTGAGCGACTCGCAGATTCAGTCGATTATCCTCTATATCAAGACGCTGAAGTAGAAGACGCCCGGAGGGCGCATGCAAAAGGGCTGGGGAGGGCGCTGCGCGCTCTGGTGCGGAGCGCTGTCACGAGCCAGGGACTTACGATGGCCGGGAGTTATTTCAAGTAGCTCTTGAAGAACGTGTCCACCGCCTCGAGACATTGCTCCTGCCCGGGCGCCTTCATCCAGCAGCCGTGTTTGCCATCGGGGATGAGGACTTGCTGGGTGGGAACGCCGAGGGACTTGAGTTTGTCCATCGCCGCGGTGTCGCGGGAGGGGTTATCCAGCGAGCCGGTGAGGAAGAGAATCGGAGTGGTGTCTTTGCTGAGATAGGTGATGGGTGATGCTTCCCGGTAAAGGTCCGGCGCGTCGTCGTAGAGTTTGCCGATCCATTTGAAACCGTAGCTCTGCTCCTTTTGCTTGCGGTAGTTCTCGATCGATTTCTCGTTGTTCAGTTCCGTGGGGCCGGCCATATCCACGGTGGCCTGCACTACGGGGGATACGTCCCGGTTGTCACCGGTGAGGAATTTCTCCTCGCCAGGCGCGGCAGCGAGCATGGCGACGAGATGTCCGCCAGCCGAGCCGCCCCACGCGCCAATGCGATTCGGATTGGCGCCGAAACGCGGCGCGCTCGCACGGACGAAGCGGACGGCCAGATTGCAGTCCTGGACGGCCGCCGGATACTTCGCCACGGGGCCGAGGCGGTACTCGATATTGGCGACGACATATCCGCGCTGGGCGAGGCCGATGGCCAGCGGCGTGAAGCGTTCCTTGTCGCCCGCAACCCAACCGCCGCCATGGACGAGCACACAGGCGGGCAGTTTGTCGCCGCCCTCCTTGGGGCGGTAGACATCCATCTTCAACTCCTGTTCCGGCGTATGACCGTAGACGATGTTCAGCTCCGCCTTGAGGGTGTCCGGGATCACCGCTACCGGTGGTGTGGGCTTGACGGGAGCGGGTGGCGCTTGCGCAAGAATCGGGAGCGCGGGCAGCAAAATCAAGAGGAGGAACAGGAGGCGAATGTGCATGGCAGCTTGGGGGAGAGTTATCTCAATTGACCGGGTGTCGGACGGTTTCTTAGCCGGCCTTGGGCGTTAGTCGACGGCGGGTTTTCCCGGTGTTCCGGGCCGGGGCAGGACGTGGGTGCGCCGGGCCCACGTTTCCCATTGGGCGGACATCGCCTGGACGCGCCGGGGTTCGCCGGCGGCGAGATCGTGCAATTCCACGCGGTCGATTTCCATGTCGTAGAGTTCCCACGGGGCACCGGCGAGAGAGACGAGTTTCCATTTCCCCTCGCGAATGGCGCGATTGCCCTCGTGTTCCCAAGCGAGGTATTCACGGGCCAGAGGTTGATTGGCGAAGGCGGGCGCGAGGCTGATGCCTTCGGGCGGGAGGATCTGGTGGCTGTCGAACTCGGTGGGATATTTTGCACCGGCCACGTCGACGCAGGTGGCCATGAGGTCGATGAGGTGGCCGACTTGCGGGCGGAATTCGCCTTTGGCTTTCACGCCAGCGGGCCAGTGCGCGATGAGCGGAGAACTGATGCCGCCTTCGTGATCGTAATGTTTGTAGAGACGCCATGGGGTGTTGCACGCATTGGCCCAGCCGGAGCCGTAGCTGGGGAGGGTGCCAGGGCCGCCCATGCGGGCCAGCTCTTCGCCTTGGTAGAGCTTGTTGGGCAAGGCTTGTGTGCCTTGGTTGATGCCGGTGCCGGGTTGCGGATTGGGAGTCGCGGCCATCTCGAAGCCGAAGGGTTCCCATTCGGCACAAGCGCCGTTGTCGCTGAGGAAAAAGATGAGCGTGTTGTCGAGCTGGCCGCTGGCGCGGAGGTCGGCGATGAGGCGGCCGATGTTACGGTCCATGCCGGTGACCATGCCCGCATAGACGGACATCCGCTGCGTGAGATCGGCGCGCCGTTCGGCGGGCAAGGCATCCCACGCGGGATTGTTTCCATCGTCGGTCATGGAGCCCATCCGTTGGGCAGCGAGGGGCTTCGGGATCTTGCTGCGCAGGGTGAGCGGCGTCCCTTCGGAGAGCAGGCCAATTTCCTTTTGCCGCGCCAGTCGCTGCTCGCGGATTTTGTCCCAGCCCGGCGCATAGACCCCGGCGTAACCCGCCATATCTTCCGGGCGCGAGGCCACGGGGAAGTGTGCGGCTTGATAGGCAACATAGAGGAACCACGGCGCCTCCGCCTGGCGCATGGCGGAGAGGAAATCGAGGGCGTGATCGGTGATGGCATCGGTGGCGAAGAATTCGCTGGGCGCGTAGCTGCGCTGCGGCCTGCCCTCGGGCAGGCGGATCATCATGCGCGGCTCCCAGGAATCGACGGCGTAGCCCCGGATGAAGCCATAGAAATCATCGAAGCCGCGCGCGGTGGGCGGCACGCTATCGCCCACGTGCCATTTACCCACGGCGGCGGTGCGATAGCCGGCGGGCTTGAGGACTTGGGCAATGGTGACGCAACTGGCATTGAGCGAGCCGCGATAACCGGGGAAAGCTTCGCCCTGGTCGCCCGCGCCGGGGAAGCTCGCGCCGCGATCCGACGTCATGAGGCCGATGCCGGCTTGATGCGGATACAAGCCGGTGAGCAGCGAGGCGCGCGCCGGGCAGCAGCGGGCGCAGTTGTAGAATTGCGTGAAGCGGAGGCCGTTCGTGGCGAGGGCGTCGAGATTCGGCGTGCGAATTTCGCCGCCGTAGCAGCCGAGATCGGAGTAGCCGAGGTCGTCGGCCAGGATGATGAGGATGTTTGGTTTCGCCGCTGGCGCGGCGGCCACCGCAACGACCGTGAGCAAGGCGAAGCTGCCGAGTAGGAAGTAAAGGACTTTCATTTTGGGGACGCCTCCTGTAGCACGCTTCTTCGGTGGCGTGCCAGATCAGTCGGTCGATTCCACGTCGGGTAGAAACATCGTCAGCAAACCGATGAGCGGAAGGTAGGCGCAGAATTGGTAGACGGCCTGGATGCCTACGGAATCGGCCACGCGACCGAGGACGGCGGAGCCGAGGCCGGCGATGCCGAAGGCCAGGCCGAAGAAGAGGCCGGCGATCATCCCGACTTTGCCGGGAACCAACTCCTGCGCATAGACGAGGATGGCGGAGAAGGCGGAGGCCAGGATCATGCCGATGGCGACAGTCAGCCAGATCGTAGCGGTCAATCCGGCGTGCGGCAGGCACAAGGAGAAGGGGGCCACGCCCAGGATCGAGACCCAGATGACTTTCTTTCGTCCGATCCGATCGCCGATCGGCCCGCCGGCGATGGTGCCGATGGCCACGGCAAACAAAAAGACGAAGAGATAAACCTGCGATTTCTGCACGCTCACGCCGAAACGCTCGATGAGGTAGAGCGTGTAGTAACTCGTCATGCTCGTGAGATAGACATACTTCGAGAAAACGAGCGCCACGAGAACCGCGAGGGCGCGAATGACGGTGGCTTGCGGAAAAGGGGCGGGCGCAGCGGAGGCGTGATGCTGCGGCTGCCGGGCGATCGAATGCAGTTTCCGGCTCGTCCAGCCGCCCACCTGCCAAAGCACGAGCATGCCCACGCCCGCCAGCACGGAGAACCAGGCGGCCGCGCCCTGCCCGCGCGGCACGATGATCGCGGCGGCGAGCAGCGGCCCGAGCGAGGTGCCGGCATTGCCACCCACCTGAAACAACGATTGCGCAAAACCGCGTTTGCCGCCGGAAGCGAGGTGCGCCACGCGGGAGGCTTCGGGATGAAAGACGGCGGAGCCGAGGCCCACCATGGCCGCGGAGACGATCACCATGGGGAAAGTGTGCGCCCGGGACAGCAACAGCAACCCGATCAAAGTCATGCCCATTCCGACCGCCAGGGAATAGGGCATGGGCCGACGATCCGAGTAGTGACCCACCAACGGTTGCAACAAGGAGGCGGTGCATTGAAAGGTCAGCGTGATCAATCCGAGTTGCGAGTAGCTGAGGCTGAGCCCTTGCTTGAACAGAGGATACAGCGAGGGGATCAGCGCCTGGATGGTGTCGTTGAGCAGATGGGAGAAGCTGATGGCCAGCAGCACCGAGAGCGCGGTCTGTTCCGCCACGCGAGTGGGCGAGGGAGCTTCCGAGAGAGTCGACGTGTTCATGACAAGGTCCCGAGACCTTCGAGGCGAGCGACTGCGCGGACAACGGCGGGGGCCGGTGCTTCCGTGGCATTCACTGGCATTTTTCTCGGAATTGCTCCAGGAAGTCCGAGGGCGTGACGCCTTCGTAGCGGCGGAAGAAGCGCGAGAAATAGGATGGATCCTCGAAGCCCAGGGCGTAGCCGATTTCCGAGACTGCCATGTCCGAATGGGAGAGCATCCGCTTGGCATCGAGCAACCGGCGGCGGCGAATCAGTTCGCCAGCGGAACGGCCGGTCTGTTCGCGGACGACGTCGTTGAGGTGGTTACGGGTGATCCCCAGCAGGCTGGCGTAGGCGCCGATGTCCGTCTCCCGGCGGAAGTGCTTTTCCAATTCCGCATGGAATTGCCGGACGATAGCCCGGGCGCGGGTTGCTTTGCGGGGCGGTGAGGCGCGCAGGTAGAGGCGGGCCAGTTGCAGCAGGGTGAGCCGCAGGGTGGCACGCAAGATCAAGTCCGCATCCGGTAGCGCCTGGGCATATTCCTCGCGCAAGGTACGAAAGAGAGAGGCGATGTCCGGCACTTGCGGGGGTTGCAGTCGCAACCACGGTTGCGCATCGTCGGGAAAGAAGAAGGGTAATTCAAGAAGACGGCTCGGGGGCGGTGCGTCGTCGTCGAAAAACGATTGGGTGAAAGAGACGGTTACGCCTTCCATCCCGCGGCCCGGGTAGACCGTGTGCACCTGTCCGGGGCTGATGAAGAAAGCCGCGGTGCCGCGCAGACGGTAGTCTTGAAAGTCCAACATGACCCGGGCGGATCCTTGCAAGAAGAACACCTGGTAGAATTCGTGGAAATGGGGCTGCAGTCGCCGGGGGTCGATGCGCAGCGAATCGAGGAGGTGGATGGCGAGAATCCCGCGCCGGCGCAGATGCTCGGCGCCAGAGGCGCTCATGTCGAACTCGGGGATGGCGCGGCGGTTCACGCGGGAAGGAGTACGTGCCGCGCGAGGATTTGGCAACCTGAGGGGAAACGGAATCAGCCGCCCGCCATGGCGCCGACGATCAGGAATGGTTCGGCGCCGGTGATGATCGCCTCGGGAAGAAGGGTGCTGGGTGGCTTGTGCGAAAAGTCTTCCTTGCAGGCGAAAAAGCGGACAAAGGGGCGGCGGCACTGCGTGCCGTGATCGCGGATGGTGCCGCGCAGCGACGGGTAACGGGCTTCGAGCGCATCGAGGAGCGAGCCGAGTGTCGGCGGTCCATGCAACTCGAACTCCACCTCGTCATCCACGCGCGCCAGGGTGCGAAGATGGTAGGGGAGCACCACGCGGATCATGGCAGCGTCTGGACTTCGACGGAGAGCACTGCCGGGAGATCGCGGACGATGGGCGCCCAGGTGTCGCCGCTATCGGCGGAGGCGTAGACTTGTCCGCCAGTGGTTCCGAAGTAAATGCCACAGGGATCGAGCGCGTCGACGGCCATGGCGTCGCGGAGCACGTTCACGTAACAATCTTTCTGCGGGAGGCCTTTGGTGAGCGCTTCCCATTCGTGGCCGCCGGTGCGGCTGCGATACACGCGCAACTTGCCATCGGGTGGAAAATGCTCGGAGTCGCTCTTGATGGGGACGACGTAGATGGTCTCCGGCTCGTGCGTGTGGACGTCGATCGGGAAGCCGAAGTCGGAGGGGAGATTTCCGCTGACTTCGCTCCACGAATCGCCCGCGTTGTCGGAGCGCATCACGTCCCAGTGCTTTTGCATGAAGAGGACGCCGGGGCGTGAGCGGTGCAGGGCGATGCGGTGGACGCAGTGGCCCACTTCGGCGTCCGGGTCGGGGAGTTCGTAGGGCGATTTCAGTCCGCGATTGACCGGTTTCCAATTCTGCCCGGCGTCGTCGGTCCGGAAGACCCCGGCGGCGGAGATGGCGACGAAAACGCGGTTGGGATTGATCGGATCGAGCAGGATGGTGTGGACCGCCATGCCACCCGCGCCGGGTTGCCACAGATTGCCCTTGGCGCTGCGGAGCCCGGGCAGCTCCTGCCAGCTTTTGCCGCCATCCTGGCTCTTGAAAAGCGCGGCATCCTCGGCGCCGGCGTAGACGATATCGGGATCGTTGAGCGAGGGCTCGAGATGCCAGATCCGCTTGAATTCCCACGGATGCTGCGTGCCGTCGTACCACTGGTGGGTGCCGGGTACGCCCTCATAGTGGAACTTGTTGTCGACCTGTTCCCAAGTCGCGCCGCCATCGTCCGAGCGTTGCACCTGCTGGCCAAACCAGCCGCTAGTCTGCGAGGCGTAGAGCCGGTCGGGTGCGACCGGTGAGCCCTTGAGGTGATACATTTCCCACCCGGCGAAGAGAGGGCCGTTCACCTCCCATTGCTCGCGTTTGCCATCAGCAGTGAGAATGAATGCGCCCTTGCGGGTGCCGACGAGGACTCGGATGCGGCTCATACGGATATGACGAATGAAAACGCACGATCTGGACAAGCGGAATCATTTTCCTCGTTTGGGTGATGATCTCTCGCCAGCCCGCCGTCGTGGCTGCGCCTCTCAATTCATGCCGCCTGCCGGGGGGCGGCAGTCACTTCGATTCGCAACGGCAACGCCAATTCACCGTCGTACGCTTCCAGGAAGTCATTGACCGCTTCCATGAGGGCGACCGGGAGATCCGCTTCCCGTTCGATGGTGGCTGGTTCGTGCAGCGGGTGGTTATTCCCGTCCACGATCTTGAATTCGACATTTTTCACGTCAGCACTGATTCGTGCAACGCTACGCTAACGGACGTATTGGCGCTCCCGAGATTATGACGTCTTTGGGGATGGAAGTGGGGGCCACGCCGCGTGTCGTCGCTGAAATCAAGCGGAGCGCATCGGCGAAGTTCATGATGATTTCGACATCGGGTTGCGATTGCGTGGCTGCGGCATCCGCACGGTCTCCACGCCAAAGGCCTAGCAATCTCTGTCCACTCATCGTGCCGCCGATGCGCTTGAAGATCGAACTGGCGGCGCGAGCACTGGTCAAAGTGAGAGCGGAAACGCAGAGGACCACCTCCGTTTGATCGGCCAGGCGCGACACGATTTCACTGTTGAGGATTCGCTCGGAAAACCAGGTGCAATCGATGCCTTTGGATCGGAGCAAGTAGGCGAGCATGGCGCCAGCGAGGGCGTCGCCGTCGGTGCGTGCGGGCACGATCACCACGGAGTGCAGCGCGGAGGCATCGGCGGCGTGAAATCCCTCCGTCGCTCCGAGAATCTCGCGGAGGTGCACATAGAGCTCCTTGTGCTCTTCCTTGGAAAGATTGTCGGTCGCCCGGTCGTGCTCGGCAAGTTGGAGAGCGGGCAGGATGACGTCATCGAAGAGTTCCAGCGTCGCGTCGCGTCGCTGATATTCCTCCATCATGTCCTCGAGTTCGTCGCGGTCGTCGGCCAGCAAGCGCTGGTAAAAGCGGTTTTGCGGCGCAATGGCCGGCTGATCTCCGAAAAGAGTATTGAGGAAGGAAAGAGCCGACACGTGCTTCCCGAGAACGACGAGGCAGACGGTCATGGGAGTGGCGAGAAGGAGGCCGCCCGCGCCCCACACCCATGTCCAAAAGACCGCGGAGACGACGATGGCGCTGGAAGAAATGCCGGTGCTGGCCCCGTAGAGCCAGGGCTCGATGACATTGGCCGTGATCAATTCCATCCCCATGAAGAGCGCGACCGTTTCAATTGGCTGGGCCCACCCCGGGGAGATGGCAAAGGAAAGCACGATAGGAAACGCGGCGGCGATCCAGATGCCGAGATAGGGCAGAAAGCGGAGGACAATGGCCAGCAATCCCCAGAGGGGCGCATTCGGTATGCCGATGAAATGCAAGCCGATGCCAACGGGAATGCCATAGCACGCGTTGACCAGTAATTGCGCGGCGAGATAACGGCTCACCCGGCTGGCTGCGTCGTCGAGGGCTTGCGTGGCGAGATGCAGGCGGCCGTTGCCCACGAGGTGAATGAAGCGGTCGCGCAGGTTTTGCCGGTCGAAGAGAAAGAAGATGACGTAGATGACAACCACGGCCCCGGTGCCGAGGGGCGCGAGCAAGGGGCCGGCGAGTTCTTTCGCCACGGCGAGCAGGTTGACATTGCTGGTCGCGGCTCCGAGGGAAGCCGTTTCGCCAGCCGCCTCCGGTTGCGCGTCGGAATGCATCTCGCGGGAGTAAGCAGAGAAGGCTGAAGTGAGCTTACCGAGCGGGGCGAAGACTTTCTGCTGCAGATTATCGTGATACTGAGGGAGCGATTTCGCCAGATCGACCGCTTGCGCGCCGACCACGTAGAGGGCCGAAGCAAGGACGGTAAAGGCCACCACGGTGACGATGATCACCGAGAGTATCCGTCCGCAACCGGCGGATTCCAATCGACCCGCGAGCGGCGCGAGTAGAAATGCCAGGAGGATCGAGAGGGCAAGCGGCGAGAGGAACGGCTTGCCGAGGTAGAGCACCGCGGTGACCAGGCAAACGCTGAGGAGAACGGACAGGGTGGGAGAGCGAAGCAGCGGCATCACTTGCCTATCGTTTCTGGGAGGAATGACGGGCGTGCGTGTTTAGCTGTTGTTCACCATCCGCACGGCGAGGCGTCCGCAAAAAGGATAAAGCGGGCGTGACGTGGAGAAGGCAGATTGCTATGGGAGAGTCGCACTCATTCCTCTTAGTTACCCCCCGCTTTATGCGTCACAAACATCCCCTCCACCTCCTCACCCTCGCCACCGCGTTTGCTGCGTGCAGTGGCGTTTCCTGCCTGGCCGCGCCGGCGCCGAATGCGGCGCTTGATGCGCGCGAACAACGCGTGACTTTGCTGCGCGATGAGATCAAGGCGCTCGACCAGGGCATCGAAGACCGGATCGATGTGCTGCTCGGTGCGCTGAAGTCGGTGGGAGATTCGAAGGATTCGCGCTCCAAAGTGGCGCGGATGAAGGAAGACACGATCACGGCCTTGAAGCGGAACATCGAGTACATCCAGCGCAAGCGCGACGCGCTGGTCGAAGAATTGCGGCGGCCTTCGCTGGGGCTCACCGAGGAACAGGCGAAGCGCGGCGTGGCGTTTTTCAACGAGCGCATCGAGAAGCGGGTCGCGCAGATCATCGCCATCCAGAAATCGTTGCCGACGCACAAGGACTACGAGCGTTACAAGGTGACCGGGGATACGTGGGCCGGGCCGACCTACGCGGTGAATGAAGATTTCACGCAAAACCAGCGGGTGACCGGCTACACCAACTCCTCGCGCAAAGCGATCGAGGATGGCCTGCGGGCCAGCATGGCGCGGCTCGACCAGCAGAAGCGCACGCTGAGCAGCGCACTGACGGGAGCGGATGCGGCGCATGCCGCCGCCCTGCGGACGGAGATCGCCAAGACAGATGCGCTGATCGCCGAGCGCCGCAAGCAACTGGCCACGGCGCTGGCCCCCGTGGAGACACCCACGCGGCAGATCGGCGCGCGCGAAGCGGCGGACCTGGACAAGGCGCTGCGGACGAGCATCGAAGATCTGCGCCGCGATTTCACCGCGCTCTTCGCCCGCTACGCGTCGTTCGTGCAGGAAGTCGCGGGGCTCAATGCAGTGAAGGGCGCGGCCGCGAAAACGAAAATGCCGTAGGTGACAGACGCTAAACCGTTTCATGCGATGCAGTAGCCGCCGTGGAGGTCGCAGTTGTCTCCCCGGAGAATGGCACCGCTGCCTTATCCACGTCGCTTCCTTCCGGATTCGCCTTCGCGGGAGCCAAGTCTGCTGAAGAATTTTCCTGCCTTGTATCGGCTGGTGCCGCCTTGTGAAGGCTTGTGGGGGTTGGTGTTTCCCGGCCTTCGGTGGCTGATTTTCCGGCACCCGTCCCGGCCTTTTCACCCTGTGCCGCTGTCTGCTCACGCCGGAACCGCTCCCGCAGCTTCTCCACCTCGCGCTCCAGCTTCTTCCCAGCGGGCAACATCCCACCCAAGCCGAGGTCGCAAAAATCTGCTTCGTTGTCCGCGAAGTAATCGCGAATCCATTCCTGGCGCTCCGGGGTGAGCGTACCCTTCGCCAGGCCGTGGAGGTATTCCCCGAGATAGGCCGTGATGCGGGGGAGCGTCGCCACGACCTGCCGCTTCTTGTGTTCGAGCTCGGCCACATAGCGTTCCGTGCGGGCGGCTTCCTGCTCCTCTTGCCGTCGCTCCTGTTCCTCGTGCCAGCGCTCCTGGACGATCTGTGTGCGCAGCCGCTGGTGATCGCCCCGGCGCAGCCGCGCCAGCTCGCGCGTGATCTCCAGCATCTGCCGGATCCGCGACGGCCCCTTTTCGCCGTCTTCCGCCTCGCGGAAGAGTTGCAGCAGAGCCAGCGCCATGCGGTCGCCCACCCGGTCCAGCAGCGAACTGCGGTCTTCCGTTTCCGCGATTTCCTCCTGCAAATCGGTCGCTTCCACCAGGAAATCGCGAGCCCACGCCTGGTTCTCCTCGCGGCGCGCCCACTCGCGGTAGCCGCCCCCTTTCCAGGCGCTCAGGTTTTGCTGGGAGATGGGCCGTCCCTCGAAGAGGTCGGCCAGCACCTGCTGCACTTCCGGCAACGCGTTGAGCCAGCGCACGAGGCGCGGCTGCGGTTCATTGTCGGCCAGCCGTTCATTGAGCTGCCGGCGGATCTCCCGCGGCAGGCGGGCGATTTTACCGAGACGGGCGGATTCGAGTTCAGTGGTATTCATGAGGGCGATTATGCCCTCCTTTCCGGGAAAAAGTGCCTTGCTCCATTGGCTCTATTGGCTCCATTGCGGAAAATTGCGTTTCCGGGCCTCAAGATCGGGGTTTCGGTCGGGGATTCTCCCCCGGCGCGTGGGGACACGCGCCCTACACCTGCGATCGCGGCGCGCAATGGATGTAGCTGCGCTCCCGCAATTGCGGGAGCGCCGCGCCCCGACAGAGCGGGGCGGCTACATACGCGCACCGTTCGCTGGAGAGCACACTGCTATTCATCCCTTTAGCTCGCGTAGAAGCGACGGGAGACGGATTTGGCGACGGGCCAGAGGAGGAGCAGGACGGCGGCGGAGATGGCGCCGGCCACGCTGCGGGAGGCGAGGCAGAAGATGGCTTGCAGCGGAAGC
>NZ_JBDUCX010000232.1:0-10903 GCF_040003245.1 Chthoniobacter sp. | reverse complement strand
CCAGGCCGAGCCCTTCGGCGAGGCCGGCGGTGTTGATGTTCATCACCATGTTGACCAGCGCCTTGACCTTCGCCGCGGAACCGGTGGGCCCGATGTAACGCAGCGAACTGCTCAGCTTTTCCAGCACCGGTTTCGCGCGCTCGTAGGCCTCCGGCTTGCCGCCGCACATGAGATAAAGCGTGCCTTCGCGGGCCTGCGTGATGCTCGACGCCATGCAGGCCTCCAGCGATTGCGCGTCGGCGGTCTCGGCGCGGCTCTCCACGAGCACGTGCGTGCCGGGCGAAACGGTGGCGCAATTGATGAAGAGCTTGCCCTCCGCGACGGTCACGCCGCTGGCCGTGCCGAGCAGCGAATCGGATCCGCAGCCGACGGAACCGAAAATGTCGTCCATGGCTTCATCGTCGCTGACGACGGTGATGATGATGTCGGCGGCGGAAGTCACTTCCGGCAAGGTGGCGGGCGCGGTGCAGCCCAGTTCTTGGGCGAGGGCCTTCGCCAATTCGGCATTTTGATCGTAGACGGCAGTCACGGCGAAGCCCTGGTCTTTCAGGCGACGGGCCATATTTGAGCCCATGCGACCTACCCCAACGACAGCGATGTTTTCAGGCATGATAGATTTGGTTTCGAGAGACAGTGGTGCCGCTATCGAATAGCGCCACCTCAAACATCAACCGTTAGGAGAAAAATGGGTTGTGGACTTTCTCTTCACCCACGGTCGTGAGCGGGCCGTGGCCGGGGGCGATGATCGTGTTGTCGGGCAACGTCATGATCTCCTTGCGGTTCGTGCCGAGGGCGTCGGCGTAGCTGATGCCGCCGCCGCTCATGGAACCGGCGAAGATGGCGTCGCCGACGATGGCCGCGGGTTGGGCGAGGCCGGTGACGACGAACGTGATGCCGCCCTTCGAGTGGCCCCACGTGAGGCGCGACTCGATCTTCAGTGAGCCGAGGGTCCACGAACGCCCGGCGGCAAAGGATTCCGCGCCTTCGATCGGTTCACGATCGCCGACGAAAGCGGGAGCGCCGGTCTTTTCCTTGAGGCGGTCGAGATCGAAAATGTGGTCGCCGTGGGTATGCGTCAGGAGAATGTATTTCACGCGCAATTTTTTCTGCGCGATGAGCTCGAGCATGCCGCTGCAATCGGCTCCGGTGTCGAAGGCAATGGCGTCGCTGGTGGCCGGGTCCCACACGAGGTAGGAGTTCACGGTCATGTCTTCGTACGGGGTGTTGAATTGGGCGAGGCCGTCGATGGCGACGGGCTTCGGGGCCCAGCTTTCGTTGCCGGAGGCGGCGAGGGCGTCCGCCCCGAGACCCAGCGCGGGAGCCACCTGGCGGGCGGTGGCTTCATTCCATGCGCCATCGCGCAAGGCATTTACCGCGGCGGCGTCCGCGCCGGTTTTTTCGGCAACCTGGCTGTCGCTGAGCTTGAGGCCGCGCATCGCTTTGCCGACGATGTCGTTGAATTTGTCTTCGAGGGGGATGGCCATGGGATGGGATGCGATTGGGTGACGTTTTTTTGGGAGAGCGCTGTAAGCATTCGCCGCCGCGCTGTCGGGTGGACGCGAGTTACAATCTGAATTCGATTGGCTGCATTGGGTGAAAATTAGACGGCCTCATATCACGCGGTAGAAAAATAACGCGAACCACAGCGCGACGCAGATGAAGAAGAAAATGACCAGCAAGATGGCGAAGGAGGAAAACCTTCCTACTGGTTTCATAGATTGGGGCGGTCGGTGGGCGGTTGTTACGTTTCGGGGATGGCGTCGGGCGTAGGTGCGGTGGCGGCTCCGGGTGAGACCATAGTGATGCAGACCAGAGCCAGGACGAGGATCGCGGCGCTCGCGTAGAAGGAGGTGCGGGCGTAGTTCTCGTTGGAATCGAAACGCAGGAGCTGAAAGCCGATCATCGGCCCGACAAAGCGGCCGAGGCTGCCCGCCGAGGCGAGGAGGCCGAGCACGCGCCCCTGGGTGTGCGCATCGCTGCTGCGCGAGGCGAGGCCATTGAGGGTGGGCGTGACGAAGCTGTTCCCCACGGAAATGCCGGCGCAAACGAGCAGCAACATCCCGAGACTCGGCGGCGTCGAGGGCAGGAAATACATGCTGATCGCCAGGACGCCGGCGCCGATCACGGCGAGCTGCTTCTCGATGGGGCGCTTGAGCAGGCGCCGCAGCACGCCGCCTTGCATGAGCACGCCGAGGAAGCCGACGTAGAAGAGAATCCAGCCAGTGTGCGCGATGTCGTAGCCGAAGCGCTTTTCGCAGAAGAGCGCGAAGAGCGACGTCATGATGGAAAAGCCGGTGACCGAGGCGAGCTGGCTGGCGAGGATGGCGAAGATGAGACCGGAGCGGCCGTGGGAAAAAACCTCGCCGATGCTGGCGCGATGCCGCGCGCGCTCCTGCGCCTCGGGCGTCAGCGTCTCGGGGAGATTCATCGCCACCAGCGCGCAATTCACCAAGGCCAATCCACCGGCGACGAAGAACGGCAGCGCGGGCGAAATCTTGCCCAGCACGCCGCCGAGCGCCGGCCCGATCATGAAGCCCACGCCAAAGGCGGCGCCGATGAGACCCATGGATTTCGAGCGGTTTTCCTTGGTCGTGACGTCGGCGATGCAAGCCATGCCGGTGGCGATATTGCCACCGCTGATGCCATCGATGATACGCCCGAGAAGCAACATCCAGTAGGCATTCGCCGAGCCGGTGACGAAGAAGCCGATGGCCGTGCCCAAGATGCTGACGGTCAGCACCGGCTTGCGGCCGATGCGATCGGAGAGATGCCCGAGGATCGGCGAAAAGACCAACTGGAGCAGCGAGTAAATGCCCACGAGGATACTCAACTGCGTGGGAGTGGCGCCGAAGCGCGAGCCCTCGGCGTAGACCGGCAGCACGGGAATGACGATCCCGAACCCGATCATGTCGATGAGGATGGTGAGGAAAATGAGCCCCAGCGGTGAGCGGGGCTTGGCGGGATCGGAGGAGGTGGCCACGGCAGGGCGGATGAAAAGCGAGCGAGCGCCGCGCGTCAATGGCAGCCGCAACCGGATCCACACGAACCGCCCCCGCTACCCATTTCGCGCCGCATGTCGGCATGCTTGGGCGCGTTGAACTTGCTCATGTACCCGAGCCCGCCGCTGATCACGCGCCGGATGGCTTCCCCGGTCTCCGGGTCCTTGGTCAGCGGCGCGTCCTTCATGCTCTGCCGGACTTCAAAACGGCGCACGGGCTTTTTCGGGTTGGTCGTTTCGTAGATGTAGGTGGGCATGGCGGAAAAGGATGAAGGATGAGGGCGGAAGGCGGAAAAGCGATCTCCCGGTCTGCCAATACACAGACCACGGTTTTCTTAATCTTATTCCCGTTCTTTTTCCAGCCACTCCTCTGCCCAGCCCGGCACTTCCTGCTCAGCGCTCGTTCGCCAGGCTGCGCACAGTGCCGAGCAGTCGCTTCTGGTCGGCGTTCATCTTTGGCTCGTAATTATCGAGGATGGCCAGTTTTCCCTGCAGGTGTTTACGCACGGCCCCAAGCGCTTGTTGATCACTCGACGCTTTCAGCAGCTCGATGGTTTGCGAAGCGTAGTGCGCCTCAGTGAGTTCCATCTTCCAGGCCATTTCGCTCTGTTCGGCGACCAGCGAGGTCAAGGCGGCGTTGTTGCGCTTTTCGTCCAGCCAGAGGTAGATGCCGGCGCCGATCAGGACGGCATTGAGCACCAGGACGATGGAGATGAGACGCTTGCTTTTCACAGGGATCACAGTGAAGGGAGCAAGGTTCCTGCCACGTCATGGGCGGTTAAGGGTTGCCGTGACGGGGTATTCCGGGGAGAATCCTGCGCATGGACCTGCCAGACAAGGAAGCGCGCACTTGGGCGATGTTTGCCCACCTCAGCACATTCGCCGGGCACCTCGTTCCCTTCGGCAATATCGTGGGGCCGCTCATCATCTGGTGCCTGAAAAAGGACGAGCAGCCGTTCGTCAATGACCAGGGGAAAGAGGCGCTGAATTTTCAGATCACGATGACGATCGCGCTGATTGTGGCCGGCATTTCCATTTTCGTACTCGTGGGAATTGTGCTGTTTCCCGCGGTCTGGCTGTTCGACGTCATCGTCACGATCATCGCCGCGGTGAAGGCCAACGAGGGCGTGGCCTATCGCTATCCCTGTTGCATCCGGTTCGTGAGCTAGGCATGCCCGAACTCGCCGAAGTTGAGTTTTATCGCAAGGAATGGGACGCAGGGCTGCGGAAAAAGGTGACGCGTGTGGAGTTGCACGCCGGGAAACGGATCTTCCGCGGCATCAAAGTGAAGCGACTGGCCGCGGCGCTCGAGGGCGCGACGTATCTCAACTCCGAGGCGCAGGCCAAGCTGATGTGCTTCCGCTTTTCGGGCGGAGTGTGGCTCGGGATTCATCTGGGGATGAGCGGGCAACTGCGCATGGAACTGGCGGGATTCACGCCGGAGAAGCACGATCACCTCGTGCTGCAGCAAAGTGCGCGGGCGCTGGTCTTCAGCGATCCCCGGCAGTTTGGGCGCGTGCATTTCCATGAAGGCCGGGACGTGCCGACGTGGTGGGCGAAGCTGCCGCCGGCGGTGACGTCGCCGGAGTTCACGCTGGAGCGGGTGAGCGCGTTCCTGAAACGCCACGCCCGGCTGGCGGTGAAGGCGGCCTTGCTGGTGCAGACGGCGTTTCCCGGCGTGGGCAATTGGATGGCAGATGAGATCCTCTGGCAGGCGCGCATCGACCCGCGGACATTGTGCGGCAAGCTTTCGAAGAAACAAATCCAGGCGCTGTGGGAAAAGGCGCGCGAGATTTGCCGGGTGTCGCTCGACACCATCGGCAAGGACTTTTCCGATCCGCCGGAGGATTGGTTGATCCATCAGCGCTGGACTAGCAAGGGAATCTGCCCCCGCCATGGCGTGCAATTGAAGACGGCGACCATCGGCGGTCGCACCACGCGCTGGTGCGCGCGCTGCCAGCATTGAGCGCCACCGTGCGTTATCCGATAGCGCCTCGTTTGACTCCATCGCGCGCCCCTCGTAACTGTAGCGGCATGTCTCGCCCTCCTCTCCTCGCGGCGCTGGTGTTCGGTGGCTTTTCTCTCCTCGCTTCGACGGCCCTAGCCGACTGGACCTTCTATCGCGGACCATCGGAAAACGGCATCTCGGCGGAAAAGCTCGGTGCCTTGCCGATGGGCGGCTTGCGCCAGCTTTGGAAAGCGAGCGTCGGCACCGGCACATCGTCGATCACGGTGAGCGGCGACCGCGTTTTCACCATGGGCAACGTGCAGAACAAGGACGATGTGTGGTGTTTCGAGGCGAAGAGCGGGCGTGTGTTGTGGAAGCACGAGTACCCGCTGGATGTGGACAAGCGCAGTTTCGAAGGTGGCACCGCGGCTACGCCGACGGTCGATGGTAATCGCGTCTACACGGTGAGCCACCAAGGCGATCTGTTCTGCCTCGATATCGCGACGGGCAAGCCGGTGTGGTACAAGCATTACCAGCAAAACTTCGGCGGCAAGCGGCCCTATTACGGCTATGCCGCTTCGCCGCTCGTCGAGGGGAATTTGCTCATCTGCGAGGTGGGCGCGAAGGGCGCGTCCACGGTCGCGCTCGATAAGACGACCGGCAACGTGGTGTGGAAAAGCGGGGACGACGATCTTGGCTACGCGTCGCCGATCGCGGCGAATATTCTCGGGAAGCGGACGATCGTGCTTTTCAAGTCCAACCAACTCGTCGGGCTGGAAGCGCAGACAGGACACGAGCTCTGGCGGCAGGCTTGGAAGACCGAATACGACATCAACGCCGCCACCCCGCTGGTGGATGGCAACCGCATTTTCGTGACCTCCGGCTACGGCTCCGGCTGTGCTCTTTTCGAAATCACCGCGAGCGGGGTGAGCGAGCACTGGCGCAACAAGAACCTGCGGTCGCACATCAATTCGCCGGTGCTTTGGCAGGGCGCGATTTTCGGGATCGATAACACGGCCAGCCCCCGGTCGCCGCTGGTCTGCCTGGATCTCGAGACCGGCGCGATAAAGTGGTCGCAGAAACTCGGTGGCGGCGCGCTGATGCTGGCCGATGGAAAGCTCGTGATCCTGAGCGAACCGGGAGAATTGATCATTGGCGAAGCGTCCTCGGCAGGCTTTCAGCCGGCCTTGCGCCAGCATGTGCTGCCGAGCCGGTGCTGGGTGCAGCCGACGGTCGCCAATGGCCGCGTTTTCTGCCGCAATAACACGGGGGAGATGGTGGCGCTTTCGTTCTGATCGTCTCAGAAACCTAAGCCTCGGACGCTTTTGGGGTTTCGTCCTGCGGCCTAGTTTCGCTATTTCTTCCGCCGCTTCGTATGAAAACCCTCCAGACCGTCGCCCTTCTCACCCTCTCCACCCTCATCGCCGCCCACGCGGAAAATTGGCCGCAATGGCGCGGGCCGTCCCTCAATGGCACCTCCCCCGAGAAGGGATTGCCGACGACCTGGACGCGCGAAACGGTGAAATGGGCCGCGCCCATGCCGGGGCCGAGTGGCGCTTCGCCCATCGTGTGGGGCGACACGGTTTTCGTCACCAGTCCCGACGAGGAGAAGAACCTCGTGCTCATCGCCCTGAACCGCAAAGACGGCGCGGTCCTCTGGAAAAAGCAGGTCGGGACGGGAGACATCAGCAAGGGCCGCGCGAACATGGCCTCGCCGTCGCCGGTTACGGACGGCAAGGCGGTTTATGTGCTCTTCGGCACGGGCGATCTCGCGGCCATCGATTTCAAGGGCTCCCTCCTCTGGAAGCGCAATCTCTCGGAGGAATACGGGCGCTTCGCCTACATGTGGCTTTACGGATCGAGCCCGCTCCTTTTCAACGGCAAGCTTTACCTCCAGGTGCTCCAGCGCAATCCCGTGCCGCCGGATTATCCTGGCCAGTCGGGTGGCGATGCGGCGCGCGAGAGCTATCTGCTCTGCGTCGACCCGGCGACCGGCAAGAACATCTGGAAAGTCACGCGGCCAACCGACGCGCTCAATGAATCGCAGGAAAGCTTCGGCACGCCGGTGCCCTACATCGGCAAGGACGGCAAGGCACAGCTCCTCGTGGTGGGCGGCGATTGCCTTAGCGCGCACGATCCCGCGACCGGCGCGGAGCTCTGGCGCGGATTCGGCCTCAACCCGACCAAGCGCGGCGACATGCGCACCGTGCCGAGTCCGGTGGGGGTGGACGGACTCGCCATTGCCGCCGGCCCGAAAAAAGGCCCGTTGCTCGCCTTCCGCACGGACATGAAAGGCGACATCAGCAATACCGGCGTGGCCTGGCGCTTTGAGGAAAAGAAGACGCCCGACGTCTGCACCCCGGTCTATTACAACGGCAAACTTTTCGTCCTCGACGGCGACTCCCACACCCTCACCGCGCTCGACCCGAAGACCGGCGAGAAGAAGTGGCAGGGCGAAATCCCCACGCGCGCCGTGGTGCGCAGCTCGCCCGTCGCCGCGGACGGGAAGCTCTACTTCATCGACGAGAAAAACAACGTCATCATCGTCGGCGCGGGTGATCAATTTGAAGTGCTGGGCAACATCCCCATGGGCGACAGCGAAGGCACCCGCGCGACCATCGCGATCAGCAACGGCGACCTCTTCATCCGCACGCCGCAGGCGGTGTATTGCGTCGGGAAGTAGGGCGGCACTGTAGCGTCTGTGCCAGACGCCGTCGCGCGGGCCGCCAGCCCCCTCACGCATTGACGCCGTGTGGATTTGCGGGCAATCTTAACACATGAGCCGAGTGGAAGAAATCAAGACTGCCATCGATCAACTCTCCCCTCAAGAGCGTTGCGAATTGGAGGCTCTCCTGCACCCTGTCGAAGACGACGAATGGGACGCCCAAATGAAAGCAGACTGCGAGGTCGGCGGCAAACTCGACAAGTTGAAGGTAGAGGCCCAGGAAGCCGTGCGCCGCGGCGAATTGCGCGACTGGCCCGGTGCTGAATGATTTCGAAGGTTGCTCCTTCTTTCTGGAAGCAATACGCGCAGCTTCCAGAGCAAGCCCGGCGGGTGGCTGACAAGAACTATGCGCTCTGGCTGGCGAATCGGTGGCACCCTTCGCTTCGATTCAAACCGCTGGCGCTTGGCGAATGGTCGGCGCGAGTCGGCGACCACTATCGTGCGGTTGGCTTTTTCCAGAACCCGGAGACCTTTATCTGGACGTGGATTGGCACGCACGAGGAATACAATAAGCGATAGCGAAGATTTTATTTACGGGTGGGCTGGCTTGCCCATGGACATGCGTCTTGCGCGGGAATGCGACGGCGCGTAATTTGCGCGCAAATGGCCGAAGAAAACATCTGGAGCGGCACCTCCTCGCAGCTCAAAAACTTTTGGGCATTCGTGCTGTGCTTGCTCGTCATCCCCATCCCTTGGGCCATCTACCGGTGGCTGCTCGTGAAATCCACGACCTATCGCCTGACCAGCGAACGGTTGCTCATGACCCGCGGGATTTTTTCCACGGTCACGGACACCCTGGAGCTCTATCGCGTGCGCGACCTGGAGATGACACAGTCCTTCATCCAGCGGCTCTTTGGCCTGCAGGATGTGGTGCTGCTCACGGCGGATGAATCTTCGCCGCGCATCTTGATCGACTACATCCCCACCGCCCTCGCGCTGCCGGACAAACTCCGCGCCCAGGTCGAAGCCTGCCGCCTGGCCAAGCGTGTGCGCACGCTGGACGTGGAGGACGACGGGGGACACGCGCACTGATTTTTTATGAACACCCTGTTTTTCGACAAAGACGAGCCCGGTGGTGGCGCTATTCCCACGCGCGACCAGGTCCGGCCGGATGACACATGGGATCTCGCGTTGCTTTATCCGACGCCCGCCGACTGGCAGGTGGCCTTTGAAAAGCTCCAGCAGGATTACCCGAAGATCGCGCAGTTTAAAGGGCACGTGGGTGAATCGGCGCAGAAGCTGCGCGAGGTGATGGAATTCGAGAAGGCGCTCGGCCTGACCATCGAGCGGCTGGCGCATTACGCGTCGCTGCAAACCTCCGGCGATGCCTCGGACAACGTCCACCTCTCGCGCGAAGGCCAACTGGACAATCTCTTCACGCTCATCGGCGAATCACAATCCTTCGTCGAGCCGGAGATCATGGCGATTCCGGATGTCACCTTTGAGGCCTATCTGTCCGACCCCGCACTGGCCGAATGGCAGGTGCCGCTGCGCAAACGCCGCCGGCTGAAACCGCACACGCTGAGCACCGCCGAGGAGCGCTTGCTCGCGCTCGGGTCGAGCGCGCTCAGCGGACATCGGGAAACATTCTCGCAGCTCACCAACGTCGACATGGTCTTCGGCAAGATCGTCGACGAGAAGGGCGTCGAGCGGGAGCTGTCGCAGTCGAGTTACAGCTCGTTCATGGTCAAGCGCGACCCGGAACTGCGGAAGAGCGCGTGGCATCAATTCTACGCGGAATTCGACGCGCACAAATTCACCGTGGCCTCGACGCTCTCCAGTTCGATCAAGGCCGATGTCTTCCGCGCGCGCGCCCGCAATTACTCCAGCGCGCGCGAGAGTGCGCTCTTCTACGACGACGTGCCGGTGAGCGTGTACGACAACCTGATCACCTCGGTGCGCGCGAACTTGAAGCCGCTCTACCGCTACCTCGATCTGCGTCGCCGCGTGCTGGGGTTGAAGGAGATCCACGCCTCCGATACCAATGTGCCGATCGTCCCGAACATCGAGACGGATGTCTCGTGGGATGAAGCGTGCGACAAGGTGCTCGCCGCGCTCACCCCGCTGGGCGACGAATACGTGCAGACGCTCAGCGCCGGCCTGCGTGGCCGCTGGTGTGATCGCTACGAAAACAAGGGCAAGCGCAGCGGCGCGTTCAGTTCGTCGAGCTACGGCAACCCGCCGTTCATCATGATGAACTATAAGCGCGACGTATTCAGCGACGTCTACACGCTTGCGCACGAGGCCGGCCACTCGATGCACACCTGGAACGCCCAGCGCACGCAGCCCTTCCAGACTTACGATTACCCGATCTTCCTCGCCGAAGTCGCCAGTACCTTCAACGAGGAATTGCTCACGCATTATTTGATCGAGCACACCGAGGACAAGGCGATGCGCGCCTATCTCATCAACCGGCAGATCGATGACATCCGCTCCACGGTCATCCGCCAGACGATGTTCGCCGAGTTTGAAAAGATCGCGCACGCCAAGGAGGAAGCCGGCGAACCGCTCACGCTCGATACCTTCCGCGGCATCTATCGCGAATTGCTCGAGGCCTACTTTGGGCCGGACTTCGTCATCGATAGCGCGCTCGAGCTGGAATGCCTGCGCATCCCGCATTTCTACAGCGCATTCTATGTTTACAAGTACGCGACCGGGCTGAGTGCCGCGGTCGCGCTTGCGGGTCAGGTGTTGAAAACCGGGGATGCCACGCGCTACCTCGGGTTCTTGAAATCAGGAGGCTCGGAATTTCCGATCCCCACGTTGCAAAAGGCTGGGGTCGATATGTCGAGCCCCGCGCCGGTGGAGGCGACGCTGCAACTCTTCGCGCGGCGCGTGGAGGAGCTGGAGGCGCTGCTGGGTTAGCATGATCGAAGGACACGAACGCACCTTGCTCGCCGCGCAGGGCTACTGCGAATTGGGCATGTTTGACGACGCTCTCGAGGAACTCGGGTCGCTGCCCGCCGAAGTGGCGCAGCTCTCCCCCGTTGTCGAATTGCGCACTGTGGTGCTGATGCAGGCGCGACGCTGGAAGCTGGCCCTCACCGCCAGCCGCTCGCTCTGTCGCGTGGCGCCGGACAAGTCGACCGGCTTCATCCACGCCGCGTTCTGCCTGCACGAGCTGGGCCGCACGGATGAGGCGCGCGACACGCTCCTCTCCGGGCCGGATGCCCTCCACGCGGAGCCGACGTACCCTTACAACCTCGCTTGCTACGAGTGCGCCCTGGGCACC
>NZ_JBDUCX010000231.1:0-11008 GCF_040003245.1 Chthoniobacter sp. | reverse complement strand
GAGCGCCGTCGAGATCTGCGAGGCTGAAGAAAGATCGGTGCGCGAACGTCAGATCGTGCCGTTACCTTGAACCCGTCAGTCGTCACTGTAATAACGCCTCCCACCATGAAAATATCCCCCACGATCCTCCCCCTGCTGGCCCTCATGGGTGTCAGCGTTGTCGTGGCCCAGGCCCTTCCTCACGCCGGCAAAGGCCGCGCCCGCCGCCCGATCCATCGCCACGAAGGCCCGGCCCCGCACGCCAGTGGCCGGCTCGGCGACCCCTTGCCGGACCTAACGCAGAGCCAGCTCTCCGCCTTCACGGATGGTCTCGGTGAATTTGAAAGCGTGGAAACTGCGGACAGCGGCCTCGGTCCTATTTTCAACAACACCTCGTGCGCCAATTGCCACACCGCGCCCACGATCGGTGGCGCCAGCGCCCAGGTGGTCACCCGCTTCGGGCGCAACGACAATGGCGTCTTCGATCCCCTCGCCGCGGAAGGCGGCTCGTTGCTCCAGAGCCGGGCCATCAACCCGGCCGTGCTGGAAAGAATCCCCGTCGATGCCACCATCGTCGTCCAGCGGCAGACCACCCCGCTCTTCGGTGCCGGACTCATCGAGGCCATCCGCGACCAGGACATCCAGGCCCTCGCCAATCGCCACAAGGCCGACGGCGTGCTCGGCCGCGCGGCCATGATCACGGACGTCACCACTGGCGACGAGCGCGTGGGCCGCTTCGGCTGGAAGGCCCAGCAGGCCACGCTGCTGGCCTTTGCCGGCGACGCCTATTTGAACGAGATGGGCATCACCAGCCGCTTTTTCCCCACGGAAAACGCCCCGAATGGCAACCAGGAGCTCCTCGCCCAGTACGATCACTTTGCCGATCCCGAGGATGAGGTCGACCCCGCCACGGGCAAAAGCGACATCGACAAGGCCGCCGACTTCATGCGCTTCCTCGCCCCGCCGCCTCCTCCCCACATCACCGCCGAGGTCCAGAATGGCTATGGGATGTTCGTTCGCATCGGTTGCGCCGAGTGCCATGTCCCCACGCTCATGACCGGGCCCAACAAAATCCGCGCCCTCGATCGCAAACCGGTCACCCTCTTCTCCGACCTGCTCCTGCACGACATGGGCAGCCTCAACGACGGCATCGCCCAGGCCGACGCCCTGCCCACCGAAATGAAGACCGCGCCGCTCTGGGGCCTGAAGTTCCGCGCCCCCTACCTGCACGACGGCCGCGCTCCCACCCTCCCCGTCGCCATCAACGACCACGACGGCGAAGCCGTCCCCGCCCGCGACCGCTTCAACAAGCTCCCCGCTGGCCAGCAAAAGCAGGTCATCGACTTCCTGAATAGCTTGTAAGTCACTCTCTCAGGAGAAAGCCCCTCCTCCGCGTGTCATTCTGAGCGGAGTGTAACGGAGTCGAAACTAGCCGCGCGGGGCACGCTGGCAAGACGTGAGGGCACAGCGCCACTAGGAGCACAAGGGATGGAACGTAAACCTCGGCGCCGAAGCACTCGCTCGGTGTGCGCGCCACCCATTCCCAGCCGCGCATCTCGTTGAACTGCCAGTCGCCAAGGAACGAGAAATGATGCTGGGTGAGGGCAATCCAGTCGGCGGCGAACCAAGCCAAGACGAGAAGCCAGGTGCGTTGCAAGAACGTGATGATTGGGATGTTTTTCATGGTTGTAGGATAGTCACAGCCTTCCGGTCAGCAGCAGAATGACGAGCACGATAAGGAGGATGGTCCCGATGCTGGCCGTGCCGTGGTAGCCTCCGTAGAAGCCGTAGCCGCTGCCGCAAAAAAGGAGGATGAGGATTAGAATGAGGAGCAGGTTCATGATTTAGAATCTCGCGGCCACAGAGGCAGCGGATAGGGTGAGTTTTCCGGTAAAGTAGAGGAACCCAACGACGAGCAGACCGACGGCGGCCAAGGCTTCGAGGGCGCGGCGTATCCAGTTCTTTGATTCCAGTTCGTGGACCTTGTTCTCCGCGGCGGCCCGGGCAACGCTCTCGGCGCTCGCCTTCTCAGCCAACTGATCGGCTTCCGCTTCATATTGCGCCTTGTCGGCCGCGTGCTGCTTGTCGGCCGCTGCCGCTTCCTCAAGCTGATTCCCCTCGATGGTCTGAAGCGAGGTGATGGCGCCGAGTTGCGCCACGACCCCGGTGTTATCCAATCGGATGGCCGCGACTTCCTTCTGCGCGTCGGCAATCTCGGGACGAAGCTCGATCGGAGCCGTTTTAAACATCGCATCTAAAGCGGGCGTCAGAATGTCCAGATGCTTCGTCTGATCGTCGACCGCGATCTTGGCCTGCTTCGTGGCGGCCTGCACCTGGTGATGCGTGACGGTCGCGGCGGCGACTGCCCGATGCAGTTCGGCGGCACTGGCGTCGATGGCGGCACTCGATGGCGCTTTGTAGACGACGGGCTTGCTGGCACACGAGCAGAACGCCAGCGCAGTTAGGAGGATGAGGATGGACTTTTTCATGGCGGTTACTTAGGAACTTGGCTGCCCGTGTTCGCAGCACCCGCCTTTCGAGCGCTGCCGAAATAATTCAGGATCGTGCCGTCATGCTGACGAATGGGTGCGGCTGCCACGATGACGAGGATTCGGCGGCCAAGAGTGTCGATATAGTGAAAGCTATCCTGATAGGCGCGCTGATGATCGATCGCCAGTTGCCAGCCTTGAATGGCGCGGGCTTGATCTTCCGGGGCGATGGCGTTCTCCCATCCGCGTCCGCGCGCGGCATCCACTGGCAAGCCTGTCCACGCCGTCCACGTCTTTGATATCCGCTGCGTCTGGCCTTTCCCATCCGTTTGAAACCAGACCGTATTTTCATCGGTGTCCCGGCCATGCCACAGGGATTCGATGATGTTCAGTTGTCCGTCGTCGATATTGGAGATGGTGAGCCGGATTTCCGTCAACTGGTCGCGAATCTCCAGCAGGAACACAACGCCATCGTAGAACTTCTTCGTCTCCCGGAAGATCTTCGGGATCAACGCCAGCAAGCCCCACGTTGCCACCAGCGCGCCAGAGAGAGCGCCGCACCACTCCTGCCAACTGGATAGAAATGGGAAGGGCTTGGTCATGGCGAAAAACTCGCGCGCTTTAGTTGTGCGTCACCGTGCTACTCGGATTGGCCAGAAGGATCGTATCGATGTAGCTATTGCCGATGGTCCCCAGGACAAGATTAGCCAGGGTCGCTGGGCCTGAGGTAGCTCCGGGGTGGGCCGAGCTATTGCTGACCAAGGTCACGTTGAGCGCGCCCTCTGTTTGGGTCGAACCATAGCCATAACCGCTGATGTCGGCCGCGACAGCCGCAGCGACAGCACTAGCATCATCGCCCAAATAAACGTAGATCTCGAGGGCGTCGTGCCCGCCCGGCGCAGTGTTGCCACCGGAGACATTGAACCAAATGGAAACGAGCGCCAAGCCGGGAAGGTCCACCCAATCCCCATCTCCTGACGCGGCGAAGGCACTGGCGGCTGGCAGGGTAAGATCGAAGGTCGTTGGGGCGGGAGTTTCCATTGTGACCGGCGCATTGGTCCCGGCGCTGATATTAAGTGCGCACCCTACTGCTGGGGCGTGAGCAGCAAAGAACGCCAGAATGCCGCCTGCGCCGTTGATACTGGCGTCGTTCAACGCGTTGAAAGAGAGGTCGCAGACAACGGCACCGCCGCCCGTAAATGCCGTCGCCGTGATGGTCAGTGTGGTGAGCCCTAGTCCCGTCGCCGTCATCGTATCCGGCCAGAAGTCATCGAACACCAAAATAGTCAGCCCCGTGACGCCGATGAGTTTGACCAAATAAATCTCGCCCGACAGGGTCAGTGTCGATCCGATGTTGCTATCGTAGAGGAAGAAATACCAGATGTCGCCGTAAGTGACTCCCGAAATATCAAGCGTGCCGGTGTGGTTTTTAATCCAGACATAGTGGCTACTTCCGGGGGCCATTGTGCCCGCCATTGTGATACCTCCGGCCTTGCCGTTGGCGTTGATTTGCACCTGAAGCGTCCCGTCAACGTTGAGCACTACATTGGGCACAGTGCTTGACAGCGCCAACGCTATGGTCCTCGGAGATGGTGCGTCTAACTCGGTGATAATTCCCGCCGCCTCCAGCGTGCTGGCGCCTCCGTCAGGGCGCGGGGAAAGCGTAAGATCGCTCATGACTTTTTGATCAGGTAGATCACGCCGTCGCCGTTCGTGGCCGCGTCGAGGAAGATGTCCGGCAGGCTCAGTTCTTCGCCCGCGCGAACATCGATGGCCAGCGATTGACCAGGCGAGAGAACCTGACTCTGCGCACCCTTGTTCCCGATGTAGACATCGCCAGTGTTGGCTGTGGTCTTGTTCTTTCGCGCCGTGAGCAAGACCGTGGCCACGCCTTTGACGAGCTTGTTGATGTCGGTGCGCGCCAGCAGCGGAACTGCCGTGCCTGCCGTGGTGACATTTGTGAACCCGTTGGGTAGTGAAATGGAGAGGCTCATAGGCTGGCTGTTTCTGAGAACGCGGCACTGCCAGCGCGACGTGCTATGGCAAGCGAAAACTTCACGGCTCGTCCTCCGGTTCGAATTGGCCGCGCAAGGCGTCGAGCTCCTTTTGCGAGAGCGAGGTCTCTTTGGTCAGCGCCGCGATGCGATCGGTGACATAGGAAAGCAACCGTTCCGTCGCGTCCGCGCCCTCCTGAAATTCCTGCCGCTCGGCCACGGTGATCGTTCGATTTCGCAAACCGCTGAGGCAGTTATGATGCTCCTCCTGAATCTTCTCGTGAAACTCCGCGTAGGCAGGGCTCTTGAGCAGCGCTTCGTAGGACCGCAGGAGCGCGCGCTTCTTCTGGTAGTCCTGCGCCGTCATGCGTCACTCTCCTCGCTGGAGCGGTCGCCTTCTAACTTCGCCACTGCGGCATCCCGCTGCACAATCAGATTGCCAATGCTGCTCGCTCCATGCTCGCGAACCAGTCCCTGAAAGTAGCGCCACTTTTCATTGGCTGCCGAAAGCTGGAGGCGAATAGTCTCGATTTCCTCCATCACAATGTTTGCTGAGTCAGCGTTAAGCCCCATGGCAACCAGCAAATGCCTGTCGAGTAACGCCCCGGTCGCCATAAAATTACGCTGCCCCTTCCATAGAGCCATCGCTCGCCGACTGGCGTTCCGGAACATTCCCGCTGTCATCGATGACGTTTGACGGCAGCGGCTGGGCGGGCCCGCTCGGCGTCGGCGACTGCGTCGCGCCACCGCTCTGGCCGCCTTGCTGCGCAGCGATTTCCTCTGGTTTCGCGGGCGGACCTCCAAACTGCTGCACGAGCCAGTCCTTCTGTGAAGGGGCCAGGTCTGCACCCTTGAGTGCGATGCTCTCGGTTGCCCGCGGAGGCGGCGGCCCGGGCGGCGGACGGTTCGGGTCTGGCAGCGGGAAGAAGTCCTCGGGGTTCGGGAAGTCCAACGCTCGGAAAAGCTGCAAGAACGCCTCGCGCATCCGCGTCTGGTCGGCGGGCGGTAACTGCCCGTATTGCACGCCCATCGGGATCGCCGCGGTGGCAGCCTCGCGCCATTCCTGCCGCTTCGTGCGCGTGAGCAGGATGTCCACATTCATCGGCAGATGCCGCAGCTTCTTGGCGTCCTTCAAGAGCATCACCTGCTCGGCGGCCGGGTCGGCGTCGTTTTGCAGGTATTCGTACGTTTCGTCCCCGTCCTGCTTGAGGTAGATCAGCCCGATGGCGAACGCCAGTTGCGGCGTAAGACAGTCGCGAATCTCCTCGAGGACGTATTGGTGCAGCACAGAGCTGCTCTCCAACATGGAGTTGATGCCGGTGGCCGTGGAGTTGCTCGGCAGGTTCGAAACGTCGCCCTGGTTCGCGTTGGTGACCCCGCTATCGAGCTGGATGAGCTGCATGAAAAGCTCCATCAGCTTCCACGTCCGCTCATCGAGATCGGGAATCTCGATGACGTTGAGGATGTTCTTTGGATCGGTTTGCGAACTGACGGTCGAGTAGGTCGCTCCCGGCTCAAATTTCAAGTCAGGGTTCGCCTTCCCCTCCGCCGTATTTTGCGGGTTCCAAATCTTGGTCGGATCGGCGACGTAACTGTTGCGGTAGAGGATCGCGTTGAGCAGTTGGTCTGCCGCGTCCGCGAGGTTCTCGTAAACCTCCCAAAGCCCGCGACCGTAGGCGCGATTCCGGCGCCGGTTGATCGCCAGCAAGTGAATGTTCTTCGCCGCCCGTGGCGCCATGGCCGCGCGATACTCGGCGTAGATGCACTCATTCTGCTGAGGCAACAGCACGAGATGCAGCCGGCGCGGCTTGCCATCTTCGAAGCAATCGAAGTCGAACGAGCATTCGGCGACCTGGATCATCGGATCTTCGTCCTGCCCGCTGGCCTCCGCCTCATTTTTCATCGGCTTGCTCGCCTCGCTCTTCGGAGATTGCGATTCGTTCTTCAGTTTGCCGAGAATCGCCGACACCTCCGAATCCACCTTCTCCGGTTCCTCCGCGGCCGGGCCCTGCTCCTCCGCGTCTTCATCGAAGCTCTCCGGTGCATACTTGGCGCGCAATTCCGAGAGCGGCCGGTCGTAGCGGTGCGCGATCATGTCGCTTTCCTCCATGTTCGGCACGTTGATTGGCCAGAACACGTCCTTGCGCTCGCAGGCGTCGATCCGCAGCCCGCTGTAAAGCCGGACCTTCTGCTCCACCAGATGCTCGGCCCAAGTGTAGAGCGAAGCGTCGAGGACGACCTCGGGAGCTTTCACGAACGCCAGTAAGGGAGTGGCAGCCTCCGGTTGCTCAGCGGCTTCCTGCTCCGGCGTCTCAGCCGCTTCTTCTTGCATCCCTTCTACGCCCGCTGGTTGGCCCTGCTCGGAACCCTCGGCGCTCGCAGCATCCACGGGCTGCCCCTGCTCATTCGGGTCAAAGGTCTCGTCGTCTTCGTAAATATAATCGCCATCCTGCGTCAGCACCGGCGCGCCGTCCGCCTTGTGCACGAGGATCATTTCGAGGCTCTCGCTCACGTCCTCCTGCACGTCCCAGGTGGTCTTGATCGCCACGAAGCCAACGTCGAACAGCGTATCGATCGCCCGTTTGATCTTCGCCTTGTAGTCCGCCTGTCGCAGCTTCCAGCCGGCGTGCTTTTGCATCGCCTCGGCCAAAGGCTTGTCGACCTTGCCCTCAGGGCGCACGTAGAAAATCGGCTCGCTCCCGAATAGGTCCTTGCAGATGCGCGCCAACAGAAAGCGCTTCACGCTCCGAATAATCCCCAGCGTCTCGTTCTTCAGGCTGAAGATCTTCTGGAGAGGCCGGTTCGCGTTCCCGGGCGTGGTCCGGTCGCTGTAGTCGCCCTCTGCCCGGAGCTCGAACCGCTTCAAATCCTCCTCCAGTTGCGAGCGTTCCTTTTCCTCGGAGATGGCTTTATACCGGCACAGCGCCGCCTTCACGAGGCGTTTGTATTGGTCTTCGGAAAGAGATTTATGGAGCGCCGAATTCATCCCCAGAACTCCATTGCCACCGGCCTTGAGCAGGCAGGCTCACGTTCATCGCCGACGTGGAACGACGACGTTCGATACCATGCGAAAGACATGCAAGGATGAACGAAGGCTCGCTCCCATTTGCCCTTCGAAAGCCTTCGATACCAGCGGAACTCGGAAAAGAACGCGTCAAGAAAGTTGGTCATCGACTGCGGGCCATGCCGCGCGTCCGCGTTCGGTCAAGCGCAATCAGGCTTGCCTCCGCACTGTCGCGCGGCACATTTGAACCGTGCAGCCGAAATACTGGATCGTCACCTTCAAGCCCGAACCGCTCATGGGCGGCGACCCCTCCGCGACAATTGCCCGACTGCTCGCCTGCACGGACGGCGGCGATGCTCCGTCGTTTGAACTGACTCTCGCGGCCGGGGTCGCCCTCGACCTGCTTTACGATGCCTTGGAAGGTGGCGTAACATCCACAGCGGAGCGGGCGTGGCCGAACACGGCGATGCGAGCTCTCGCGGATACTCATCCCGATTGGAAGGATGACTTGATCGGGATAAGGGTCTGGAAACTGCCGCTGCATCCGGAAGCGACGCCTCAGTTGTGACGTCCCTTCGGCGCGTCCGGTAGCGCCTTTTTGATCAAGTCGCCAGCATAGCCAGAGCCCGGGACACCCGACATCTCGGCAACCTGCTGCACCACAGAGACGGCAGCCTTATTCCTAGCCTGCGGACTGCTCGCAGCTCCGACCTTGTAAGCATTCTTTAGCGCAGTCGGAAGCACATCAAGCACTGGCACGCCCGACCCTCCATATCGAATCACTCCAAGGGCCTGGCTCATGAACGGAATCCGACGAAGCACATTCACTCCGACAGACTTCATGAAACTGTCCTCGTGTTTGTCGTCCTTTTTGTGCCCTGTGATGGATGCCTCTGCACCTCGTACAGCGTGTTCGATCCCCGTCTCCATCAGCGTAGACGCCAGCAAAACTGCGCCCATGGCCAGCGCCTTGCCGGGGTCCTTTTCGGTGATGCCTGCACGAATGAAGTCGTGCCGCAGGTTGGAATACATGTCGAGAAACACGTTCTGGAAAGCAAAGACCGATTTTGCAATCGAAACGTTCCCGCCGATTCCAGATCCTCGAGAGAGAGCTTGCGGTTGGTCTTTCGGATTTGCCGAAGCGACTGCGCGTCGCATCAGGCTCAAGGCGAGGTTGACTCTGTTTCGGTCGACTGGCTCATTCAAGTAATTCGAGGGGTCTTTTCCTGCCTTCGCGAGTTCATGCTGGTATGCTCCGATGAACGTCGCCCTAGCATTTATTTGGTCGATGTTTCGCGCGATCAGGAAGGCGTATTTCTGGGCGGCGACAGAAACCTTGCCGAGCCACTTTGTTCCAGGGCTTCCTCGCTCCAGTTCTTCCTGCGCGGGCTCGGCGCCGTGCCGATCGAGGACTTCGGCTGCATTCTTGGAAATCCAATCGTTTGGACGGTCGGACAACGATTCGCGCAGGCCCTTCGAATACCACCCGGGGCCGCCCGCATGATACATTGAGAATGCCATGTTGCTCGCGTGCTTGATATTGGATGCGAGACGGAAGCCGATTGACCCCAGGCTAAGATGTTGTCGCAGGGTGTCCAGCCAAGGCTCGCGCCGAGAAATGTCAACGCCGCCTCGCCGAGCGATGGTGTCGATCCAGTCTCGCATAATCCGCTGTCCGATATCGCCATACTTTGCGGGGAATATTGGATCATTTACCACGGCTGCCATATCGTTGAGCGCGTGGGTCATTTTCGCAAAATACATCGCGTCGGCTACGTGCTGGCGAACAATGGCAAAACCATCCAGGCGAATCGGAGATGTGGCATTCTTGACTCGATCAAATGTCATCCCGCGCGCTGTCGTTTTCTTGGGCATGGGTGCAAAATCATCGGCCAATCCTCGCCAAGCTGCGGCCTCATCTATCGGAATTACACGACCCCCCTCAACCTGGGTCGGCGCCTGATCCGGAAGGAAGGAGTCGTGATCGCGCATCAGAGGAAAATAGCTATCGACCTTTTGCACGTGCTGATTAAATGCCTCGCGGGCTACGCGTGACACTTCGGGAAATACACGAGCCTCGATTTTCTTCCATTCGCCGTAGACCTCCGCCAGCGCGGGGCTAACGACGCGATTCTGTTCTATGATTCGCGACTCGACGCCCATGGCCTTCAAGCGCTCCTCTCCGCCTTCTTGCTGAATAATCGCATGCACGGCGAATCGCTCGCTGTCCGACTGCGAGAGGTTGTGCTTCTTCAGTAAGTCATCGAAGGGTTTCTGGAGTTCATTCTTGGAGACGAGGTAATCATTGTATGCGGTGTCCGCGCGGCCGATGAAATGACGCTCAAGCGGGCCATTGTATCTCGCCTTTCCCTCTCCGAGCGCGTCCGTCACGGCCGAGATTGGAAGAAGCGCCCGACCGAATACCTTCGCGTAGTTTTGCGCGGTCGTGATTTTGTTCCGCAGTTTCTGCACCCATGGCAGCTCTTCGCCAGGCTGCGCTCTCATAATAGGTCCCTGATTGATCGGCGTCGTCTTAGCGACCGCTATATCCGACTTCGCAACCTCTTGACGCGCTTCAGCAACGGCCTCCCGCGTTTTCAATTTCAACCGGCCCAGCTTTTCCAGAAGTGCCATGTCTCCGAGGATGCTTTCGAGCACGTGCGTCGGAAGATCTCGAACCGGCAGTTTGTTCAAACGCTCCAGATTCTTGATCACCTCCGCGGGCACAGCGTGACCAGAGAGGCTAGCGTCCTTCGCCGCGATGTAGTCCTTCGTGCCTTGGAGAGCGGCCACAGTATCGGCGCGAGGCTTCGAGAAATCGAGATTGTTGATCAGCCCTTGAATGCGGCGTTGATACTCGACATCGACGCCAGGCGAGCCCGACACGCGATCAGCGACCTTCTTGATTCCTTCGACGATCGCGGCTTTCCGCAGGTCCTCGGCTTTGTCGAGGGTCTTACCCGCGATGCCGATCGCTTTCTTGAAAAGGGTCTGGAGCCGCTGCTCATTCTTGCCGTCAGCGCGGAGAGTCACAGGCTCAGCAACAAGACGCGTCACGGCATCCGCCAATGCAGCGCGCGCCCTGCTCGGCAACGCCTCGATAATCAGCCGGCGCAAAGCCCCAGCCATCTCGCCCTTCTGGCGTTCAATGAAAGCGTGCTGCTCTTTGCCGAACTCGAAGCCTTCTTTCAGGCCAGTCACCATCGCCTTGGCCGCCGTCATCTTCTTCGCGAAATCGCCAGCAACCGCGTTCACTCGATCCTGGAGCGCGTAGAGCGGCGCCGGTTCGACCTGTTTGATGTGCTCGGTCAGTTCCGCCACGGCGGCGCTCTTGGCTTTGTCCAGGGCGGCGGTCGCGTCAGCCAGCTTCTTGTCGACCTCGGCGACGGTGATGCCGTGCTGATCGGCGATTTGCTGCTTGTCCGCACCCTTACGAACGGATTCCAGAATGTCGCGCTGATCGGCAGAGAGTTCCTTCCCCGCCTCTCGCATCGCGTGAGCCAGGAGGCCGTTCGCTACGGGCTCTTCCCTCGTAGCCGATG
>NZ_JBDUCX010000230.1:0-11012 GCF_040003245.1 Chthoniobacter sp. | reverse complement strand
CCTCCAAACTTGGCCTGCACGAAGCCTCCCCGGAATTCCCTCGGAGGCTGAGCAAGGGTCCAACAAACATCCGCCGGGCGGGGGTCAGCACGCAGCGTGACGGTTCCTCTGGCTCGTTGTGTGCGACGAGGGCGCGGCCCGGAGGATCGTCGCGATGATCTGCGCCGCCCGCAACAAAGCGCACGGCTTCCGCGCGGAATCATGGGCGGAAGGCCGGGAGCGAAGAGAGGACGGCGCAGATGATCGCTGTCGGCCTCACCAACTCGGGAGTCTGTGCAAGGGCGTGGCGTCCGCCGACCGCAGCACAGTCTCCCCGGCGTAGCCGCATCAGGAAGGCGTTACGGAAACCTCGGTTGTCGTTGAGATAGGTGCGTCGAAGACGGTTCCTCCGGCTTTAACCAGCGAAGAGACCTCTTCCCTCCAAGAGCACCGCTGCGAACTTCCTGACCCGGTGTCACAGACGAAAAACGCGCCTTAATCCTTTCCGCATGTGCAATCGTGTATGGGCAGCATTGAGTCGAATCGTCGGCTCCGAAACATTTCAGCGTGAATTCATAGCGACCTCTTCTCGGCGAGCGAGCACAGTCAACGGTGGAGCGCACGAACGAGCAATACCTTGACGGCGCGCAGCGAGCTATAAAATCGAGTCGCGATTCACGCTCCGGGGCGGCTGGGATTGATGAGTTCTTGCTCGAAGATTCGAGCAGTAAACGATGTGGCCGAGTAGCGCAGCGAAGCGGCGACATCATCGCGCGGGGGCAGCGAAGTCTTCGGACACGGCCGATGTCTTCGTGCGGTCGTAGATTCTCTAAATAGCGATGAAAGTTGCGCCTCAAGAAATGCCGAGCTTGGGAATGGAATTTGTGCGCAAATGCGGGAGCGCATCTGCGCTTCATCTCGAAGCGCGTTGATGTGGCTGCGAAGGCAGCCGAAGCAGCGGCATCATTTCGGAGTGGCGGCGGAGCAAAGTCTTGGGGCTTGGCGAGCGTGGCTTCCGTGGGCGAGGTGGGGAAGCAAACGCGAGCGAGGCCAAAGTCTTTGCACGGTCTGAGGGTCGAATGCCCAGCTACAAGGATTGATACTTTGGCCGCCAGAATTACCTGTGTGTTTGTAAGCGTATTGAAATCACGATTCATCAAGCGCAAGTGCTGAGCGCAAGCCATTTCGGCACTGGATCGGAGAGGAAGACCGACTTCGCGCTCCGGAACTCAGCGACCTTTCGGAAGGGCGAGGCGAGAGCATCGTTGTCGAAAACTAGGACGATAGGGAGCGTTTGAATCGCGGCTTTGAGATTCAACATCGTCCGCGGGAATCGGGCGCTCAGTTTCTCGGATGGAACATCGTGCCCACCTTGGGTGACGCGCATTGCCACGCGCTGCTCGGAAGTCTCCGGGGTGGAAATGCCGATGAAGCAGAGCACGACGGTGTAGCCGGTCACCGCCGCGTTTTTGAGGAAGGTTAGTTTCTCACCCACTGGATCGGAGAAGACGGTTTCGAAGACAAAGCTCTCGCGCTGGCTGACGAGTTCGCGGCGCAACGCATCAGCGATTTCAGCGGCCTCGTAGGGGGACACGTCCAATTCGCGAGCGATGTCGTCGGCGTTGACGAACCGCAATCCGGCATCGCGTAGATGCGCGTGGAAAAAGGTGGTCTTGCCGGCACCATTGGGGCCGGCGATGGCGACGATGACCGGGCGTTGATCCAAGGCAGGATCAATCATGAAGCGGCACTCTCGTCGGTCGGCACGAAGCGCCGATTGACGAAGCGACCCAGCGTGCGCGTCCCATTCTCGCCGATTTGGATCAACAGTTCGGGACGGTCAGGGTCGGCCTCATAATGGGGAAATGGCCGCGACTTCAAATAGTCGGCGACGCGGCGGCGACCTTCCGGAGAATCGACCGATCCGAGGCTCTCAGAAAGAGGCCGACTCGTATCCGATTTTCGCAACGCAAAAGCCTCGCGTCCCCGGAGTAGAGGTTCGACAGCCCGCCCCAAGCTGGCCCAAAATTCAATTTGTCCGGCGATAGAACGTTGCGCGACTTCCGCGGTTAGTCGTGCATCGAGAACGAGGGAATCGGAAAGCTTGACCGGTTGGCTCATATACCTACGGTAGCGAAATGCTACCGGCGCGCAACCTTCCAGTTTTTTGCTCCGGTCCAAGGTGCGCTTATTTCAGTCAAATCCGTCGGCAGAGATGAATAGCAGTTCGTTCGAAACATGGCAGGTGGCACTCCCGCGCCGGGTGGCAACGCTGGCGCGCATGGAGCCGCTGCATCGTTTCGAGATTGCGAAAGCCGCGCGGAATCAAGATCTCAAAGATCATGATTTGCGCACGCTGGCGCTGATGGTTTTCGACGCGGTGATCGAGCACATGGGGCTCGCGGCGGGAGCATCGCAGGACGAAATCGTCTTCGCGCTGAAGCCGCTCATCGTCGCAGCGGAGCCGGATGCGGATGTCGCCCGTGTCGTGGAGGTCGCGACGGCGGTGTTGGATTTTCTGCTGAATGAGAGCGAGCGGCGTCGGGCTTTTTGCGAAATAGTGCGGGTGGTCGAAGGTGCGGTGCAGGTTCGACGTGAGGTGAGCTTTCACTATCTCCAGCAAGTCTTGGGAGCGAACGATGAACCGCTATATCGCGCGACTGTGGAGGGCATCAATATCTACACGGGCACGCTCGGTCTCGATGTGGAAGACGCGCATGCGGCGAATGCCGCCGTCCTGAAATACCAGATCGGGCGTGGGCGTTTTCGCGAAGCCGTGGCGACGGCGCGCCAGGCGGTGGCGATCAGCACCGCTTACGAACAAAAGGTGCGGCGGGCGCTCGACATCGCGCGTCGGGATGTGACGCAGGTGAACTGGGTGGGCGAAATTCTCACCACGCTGGATGAGGCGCGCGAGCATCTACGGACGCGCATCGATGCCGACAACGAGATCCTCGCGGCCGTCGAGGAGCATGGCGAGGAAGCGGAGGCGCACGAGCGCATTCACGTCGCCGATTTGGAAAAGCACATCCATTCCTGCCAATCGCGACACTCCGCTTTGCATGTCCTCGTCATGGATGCGAACGAGTCGTGGCTCGGGGAACATGCGCGGCAGGCCTTTCGCCCGCGCGCTCTCGGCGTGCTGCCCGACTTGGAGGCGCCGGTCTTGCGGTGCTCGCTCACGTTGATCGAGACGCGGCTCGACGACACGACGACTTGGGGGCTGACGGGGGCGTTTCTCCCTCCGTGGCCGCCGCACCTTGCCGACGGGCGGCGTCTCGCGGAGATGCTCCTCGCGCCTCAGCGGGAGCAAGAAGGCGGAGACTCGGCGCAAATCGAGCCCGACGCGGAGGAGATGACGCAGGCGCCGGATCGTTTCACTGAGCACGATTATCGCAACGCCGAAGGGCTGCTTTCCGCCATTCCCGAAAGCGGCGCGCTTGTCTCGACGATGCTCGCGGATGCGCGGGCGCGGGGGTTCGGCGAGACAACGCAGACATTGCTCTATTTGCTGGCCCTCCGTGACTACGGTGAGGCGGAGGAGAATGTGGAATATGTCGTCGAAGCCGCCGCGCATTGTTTCATCGCCGACCGCTCTTACCATCAAGTCACCGGGGACCAGATGAAGTTCATCACGATCTGCGACTACACCGGCATCATCGAATGCGAAATTTTCGCCCAAACCTACCGCCGCTTCGGCCTGGAAACCGTCCGCAACCCCGTTGTCGAAGTCGAAGCCCGCGTCACGCCTTTCGACAGCGGCCTCGGCTGCTCCCTTGAAGTGCTCCGGGTCGGGAAGCCGCGGCAGACCCCTGTAGCGGATTGCGGCTTGACTCATCGTCCTATTGAAAGTTTGACTTAATCCATGCGAAAACAAGCGCGCCCGCTAGCGGTATTCGGACGAAACGTGCGAAAAGTCCGCGCCGGTTCCGGCCTGACCCAACAGCGCGTCGGCATGATCGCGCATCTCGATCCAACGTATATCAGCGGCATTGAGCGCGGGGTTCGGAATCCAACGCTGCGAATCATTTCCCGATTGGCGAAGGCCCTAAAGGTGCCCGTCGAAAAACTTTGCGCAGGAGTGCGCGAATGAACAAGTTGACCGAGGACCAAGCGGCGGCGGACTCGATCATTTCGTGGCTGGTTCAATCAGAACGAACTTGGATCAGCCCGGACTGCGGCGAGCGAGGATGTTGCGAATGCGCTTCATAGACATATTCGCAGGTCTTGGAGGCTTTCACCTGGCACTGCGCCAGTTGGGGCATAAGTGTGTCTTCGCCTCTGAACTGGACTCTTCCTTGCGCGAAACCTATGAAGAGAATCACGGCATCGAGCCGAAGGGAGATATTCGCGAAGTAAACCAGGAGGACATTCCCGCTCATGATGTCCTATGCGCCGGATTTCCGTGCCAGCCGTTTTCAAAGGCGGGCGACCAGGATGGTTTCGGTTGCAAACTATGGGGCGACTTGTTCGATCATGTGATCGCAATCCTTTCCCGCCACAAGCCGGAGTTTGTGCTGCTGGAGAACGTGCCGAATCTTACGAAGCATGATGAGGGGCGAACCTGGAAAAAGGTCATCGAGATGCTGCGCGGAGCGGGCTACATCAGCGATTCGCGCATATTTTCACCGCATGAGTTTGGCGTGCCGCAGATTCGCAAGCGCGTGTATATCGTCGCGCGCAGAGGCGGCTTGCAAGGTTTCACGTGGCCGAAGCCGCAGCAATTCCCCAATCTGCACATTAACTCTGTCCTCACCACGAACCCACCGGACGCGAAGCCGATACCGAAGCACGTCGTTGAATGCCTGAAAATGTGGCAGCGGTTCATCAAACAATATCCAAAGGACGAGGAACTCCCGACATTTCCAATTTGGGCGATGGAGTTCGGTGCAAATTACCCTTTCGAGGATTTCGCTCCCGTTTCGATGAAGCCGTCAGAACTGCGCAAATTTCGCGGCGCTTACGGTTGCCCGCTTACCGAGTGGACGGATGCCGAATTACCCGCCGGGTTGCCGCCATACGCGCAGGGCGAAAAGAAATTCCCCGACTGGAAAATCGATTTCATCCGTAAGAATCGAAAACTTTACCAAGACCACAAAGCGTGGATCGACGACTGGAAAGAAGAGTTGCTCGATTTTCCACCTAGCCTTCAAAAGCTTGAGTGGAACTGCAAAGGCGGCGAACGGAACATCTGGAATTACGTGCTGCAATTTCGCGCCTCCGGCGTGCGCGTGAAGAAGCCGTCCACCGCCCCGTCGCTTATCGCCATGACGGTGACGCAAGTTCCCATCATAGCGTGGGAGAAGCGTTACATGACGCCGCGGGAGTGCGCCAAACTCCAAAGTATGGAATCGCTGAAGGTTCTCCCCGTTGCTTCGACTGCCGCCTACAAAGCCCTTGGCAACGCGATCAATGTTCGCGTTATGCACTCCATCGCGAGCGCCTTAATTGGTAACGCGGACCCGACGACGCCTGCCTGCCCAAATGAATTGTTACCTCCTGCAATGCTAAGGAAAAGTAATGCCCCCCATGGCGTCGCTGCATAAGGTCAATATCCGTCCGAGTGTCAGTGTGCTTTCGGTATTGAGGCATCTGAACTACAAGCCGTGGTTTGCCCTCTCTGAGTTCGTGGACAATGCCATCCAGAGTGCCATGAGCAATGAGCGGCAGCTTCGCGCCATTTCGGGTAAGGGCTATAGGCTCAAGGTCGAGATCGAGATCAATCCCGAAGACGGCGGACAAATTGTGATTCGTGATAACGGCGGCGGTATCGCGCTTGTGGATTTCCCGCGTGCATTTCGTCCCGCTGACATTCCGCCGGATCGCTCCGGGTTGTCTGAATTCGGCATGGGAATGAAAAGCGCGGCCTTCTGGTTTGCCTCGCGCTGGTCGGTGCGAACCTCCGCCCTTGGCGAAGCAATCGAACGACAGGTCAACTTGGACATCCACGCGATTCTAGCGGACAAGATCGAAGACCTCGACGTGACGGAACGCCGGGCAGACGCAAACGCCCACTTTACGGAGCTTGTCCTCACCAGACTCCACCAAACGCCGCAGGGCAAAACGCTGACGAAAATCGCCGAGCATCTTTGCAGCATTTACCGTGTCTTTCTTCGTGAAGGGTCTCTCGAACTGCGGTTCAAGGGGGAGCAACTGAATTACACCGCTCCTGGCATCATGAAGGTCCCCTACTTCAAGACTCCCTCCATGCCTCCCGTGGTGTGGCGGAAGGAAATCGATTTCGACTTCGGGCAGTCCCTTCGAGTGCATGGCTTTGCGGCACTCTTTGAAGTGGCGAGCACGACGAAAGCTGGCTTTGCGCTGTTCCGCCGCAACCGACTGATTCAAGGAAGCGCCGATGAAGGCTATCGCCCTCACACGATTTTCGGGAACCCAAACGACTACACGTTCCAACGGCTATTCGGTGAACTGCACCTCGATGGCTTCGAGGTGAGCCACACCAAGGACGGATTCCGATGGGACGACAACGAGGAGCCGTTCCTGCAATTACTCCATCAGCATCTCGATGCCGATCCCTTGCCCCTGCTCAGGCAGGCTGAAGGTCATCGCGTGCGGCCAAAAGCGGAGGACTACGTTCGGGGAGCGGAGAAAGCAAATGAACGCACCACCGAGACAATCCAAAAGTTCGTGCCGCCGTTGATACAAAAGCAGCACGCGTTGGGACCGGACGCCGCGCCGGTCCCCGCAAAACTGCCGCGAGTCGAAGCACCGGCTTCTGTCCGAGAAATTGAAGTCAAGGTGGAGCGCGTGAAATGGCTCGTGCGAATCGAACTCTCCACCGACCCGGCCGTCGGCGACTGGTATTCTATCAGCGATGCTGCGAGTAAGTCATCTGCATCCACCGGGCACCGTCTGCTCTGTCTGCGCCTCTCGCTGACTCACCCGTTCATGCAGCAGTTCTGTGGGACGACCGCGGAAAAGATTGAACCGATGCTCCGCATCGCCGCCGCGCTGGCGCTGGCGGAAACGACTGCGCGAGACAGCGGGGTCAAGAGTCCTGGCACGATTCGGCGGAATCTGAACGATCTCTTGCGAAACGCATTTTCACAGCCGTAGAAATCTATGTCCGACGACCAACAATCCGATCCCAACGTGGAAACTGTGCAAGCCGCCGGGGGTGCGACCCCACCAGGAGATTTGTGGTGTCCTGTAGTCGGCGAGCAACTGAAGCAGACGCTGGAGGCCAAGAACCTGCCCGCGGCGGAACGAGAAATTATTGAGCGTCAGACTGCGGCACTTCTTGCCAAGTGCGTGCCTCCTTCGCTCGGAGAGGGACGTGACACCGGCCTCGCGCTCGGCTACGTGCAAAGCGGAAAGACGCTCTCGTTCACCTGCGTGGCAGCATTGGCGCGGGACAATCTGTTCCCGCTCGTGATCGTCATCACAGGCACATCGGTTCCACTATTCCAGCAATCCGTTCGTCGCCTTCGGCTCGACTTGGGAATCGACAACCCTGGCAGTCATGAGTGGCGCTGGCAGTTTTTTCAGAATCCAACTCTCAAGCAGCATCACCACGGCAGAATCAGAGATTTTCTCGCGGAATGGCATGAGCCGCGTGTCCTAGACAAACAAACCTGTCTGATCACGGTGATGAAGAATCATCGCCACCTTTCCAACCTGGTGGATTTGCTGCAGGCGCTCGATATTCGAGGCGTGCCCACGCTCGTCATTGATGACGAAGCGGATCAAGCCGGCCTGAACACGCTAGTGAGACAAAATGACGAGAGCCGCACTTACCAACGATTGCTCGAAGTGCGAGATGCGCTCCCTCATCACACCTATCTCCAATACACTGCGACGCCACAAGCACCTCTGCTAATCAACATCATTGATGTTCTCTCTCCCCGCTTCGTCGAGGTCTTGGAGCCGGGGCGTGGTTATGTCGGATTGGTTGATTTTTTCCAACGCAACCAAGGTCTTGTGCAGACGATTCCCGATGACGAGGTTCCCTCCGCTCTAATTCAACTCCATGGTGCTCCGGAGAGTTTACGTGAAGCGTTGCGGCTCTTTTTTCTTGGCGTCGCGGCCGGGAAGCTACTGCGAAGCCCCGAAAGAAACCGCTCCATGCTAGTTCACCCGTCGCGCCTTCAGGACAAGCACGCCGATTATTTCAATTGGGTCTCGGCTGTCCGCACGGAATGGCTGCGGTTGCTGAGTGCGGACGGAGACCCAGACCAAGCAGCACTGCTCGAAGACTTCCAACTAACGCACTCCAACCTCGCTTCGACGTATCCCGACGTGCCGGCGTTCTCGGAAATCGAGAGCGTTCTCTGGCAGGAGATAAATCGAACACAGGTTTGGGAAGTGAACGCGCGGCTCGGGAAGACGCCGGACATCGTGTGGCAGTCGGGCTACGCTCACATTTTGGTCGGCGGGCAGGCAATGGATCGCGGCTTTACTGTTGAAGGGCTAACCGTGACTTATATGCCGCGTGGTAAGGGCGTGGGTAACGCCGACACGATTCAGCAGCGGGCGCGATTCTTGGGATACAAGCGCGCCTATCTCGGTTTGTGCAGGGTATTTCTCGAAAGCGACGTACAGCGTGCGTTCTCGGTCTATGTCAATCACGAGGAGCATGTCCGGGAACTATTGAGGAAACACTCTTCGTCTGGCCGCTCGCTCGCAGAATGGCGTCGAGCTTTTTTCCTCGACCGCTCGCTCAAGCCGACGCGGCGCAACGTCCTGGATTTGGACTATCAGCATGTGAATTTCACGGCGGACTGGTTCTACCCGCGCGCGCCCCACTTCACCGTTCGTGCCGTCGAACATAACCGCGCCCTCGTTACTACGTTGGAGACGCTGCACTTTGGACCGTTGGACGGCCATCCAGAACGAACCGACACGATGCAGGTCGGCTATGCGCGCGTCGCGCTCGAAGATTTGTTCCAAGGTTTCCTGTCACAGTTCCAACACACCGACCCGAACGACAGCCAGCGATACACCGGCCTGCTCCTCCAAGTGCGGGAATTCCTAGATCGCAATCCCGAGGCACCCGCCAGCATCTACCTGATGTCTTGGGCGCCAGCCTCCGGTCAGATTTCGAGAACCCGCTCCTTGGATGCAAATTCCGAATTGCCGTCTTCCGGTGCGTTCTTTCAAGGCGCGAGCATCGGACGGGGGCAGCACAAGACTGGCGACGTATATCCGGGTGATCGCGCGATCCATCCTGCCGATGAGTTCGCCGTCCAGATCCATCTGCTCACGCTCAATTCGGCAGGTGGAACTACTGTGTGCGAACGTGTGCCCGCAATCGCGATCAAGCTGCCGCCAGCGATGGGCGGTGACACGCTCATCCAAGACCTACCGGTATGACGCCCGCCGAGTTTGTGGGCGCATTCGACGCGCTGCCCCTCCCGCAACCGAGCACCGTTTCATCGTGCTCGTTCAGCGCGATCCCGGTAGAGCCCGACAACGCGCACAAGCTTGGTAAAGACGAAGGTGGCTGCCCGTGCCTGCTGGTTTCTACAGGTCCGGCGACGAAAGGTCGGACGCGGGTCCCGCTTGTTTTGGAGAACCTCGCCGTTCTGTTCGATTTGCGTTGTCATGTCTCAGCACTCACCAAAGCGCCTCAAGTCGGAACTTTCACGGTGATCAAGTGTGTCTCGGCGGATGCGGTCGTTCGCTCGCATTTTCTGGCTCTGCTACCCGGAATCTCCGCAGCCCTTGGGCGGACAAGCGACAAAACAAAAATTGCGTCTGTAGTCGAAGACATAGTCGAGTTGTTCCGCGCGCTCAGCGCGATACCCAGGAGGGAGGTTCAGGGTTTGTGGGGTGAGCTATTGCTCATTCATGAGGCCAAGAACGCTTCCGCGCTCGCCGAGGCATGGCACGCAGAACCGACCGACCGATACGATTTCAACCGAGGCGCAGAGCGCATCGAAGCCAAAACTGCGTCACGAAAACCGCGATGCCATCACTTCACCCTTGAACAACTGACTCCTCCCACTAGCACGCGGTTAGTCATTGCATCCATGTTTGTGGAAAGCTCCGGAGCGGGAGCCAGTGTGTTCGATTTGCTGGACGCCATCCGCCAGCGGCTCGGACGCAAACCGCAATTGCACCTCCGTCTCACGCGTCTCGTTCACCAAACCTTGGGGTCGGCATGGCAGACAGCCCGCAATATCCGCTTTGACGTCGAGGCAGCAAAGCAATCGCTTCGCTACTTTGACGGCGGTTCAATCCCGCGGGTGGCGCTACCATTGCCGGATGCAGTCTCGGAGGTAAGCTTCATCGCAGATTTGGACCGGGTGAAGCCGCTTGTGCCAAAGGATCTTTCAAAAGCAAATGGCCTTATTGGGAGCCTCCCACTCGGTTGATACTTGTCAGACTTCTCGTTTATTCGAGCAGGTAGCCATGATCCCGCGGCGACAATTTTCATGAGGTGACACAGGTCGTTGTCCTTCCGCGCGGATTCACACGATGATTCGCAGGAACATCATCTTCCGCTTTCGGCACCACGATGCGTCCGGGGCCAGTCGTGTTCTCGGTAGTCGTGATGTTTCGATGGAGGAGAATCTTGCGGCGTGTCGTCCGGGTAGCCGCGGGGAATGGCCCTGGCCTTAAGCAGACCTTCACACTGCCACTGATGGGGCTTTTGCGCGCTTGGTGCCTGCGACTTGCCGGAGAGCATCGTCCATAGGATCGAGGGATTGTTCCGCGCCTTCGTCGAGTCTGGCGGAGGCTTGGTTCTTCGTGATGTCGAGAGCTTCGATGATCTCTTGCTGGCGTTTCGCGGCCGCGGTCAGCTTTTCCTCGTGCTCGAATGGGTGGTCGAGTTGCTTGGTGAGGTCTTTGGTTTGTTTGTGACTCTGATTCAGGTCGGATTCACGTTCTCGAAGGCGATCTGCCATGCTGTCGAGAGCATGTTCGACGGAGGCGATGGTGCCCGCTGGGCTGTCGCTCACGTTGGCTTTGTATTCGGCTCTCCCGTGGATGATGAGGTTGGCTCGTTCGTCGAAACGATGCAGCGAGATGGGGAAGCCGCCGATCTCGCCGATGGCCTTGGTGGATTG